>NZ_JBVHHY010000027.1:0-132138 GCF_055560835.1 Kitasatospora sp. NPDC023120
GTGACGACCGTCCGTCGGGTGGCTACGGCCGTGACCGGGACGACCGTGGTGGCGACCGCGGCGGCTTCCGTCGTGACGAGCGTCCGGGTGGTGGCTTCAACCGTGACCGCGGTGACCGTGGCGGCGACCGCGGCGGTTTCCGTCGCGACGACCGCGGTGGCGACCGTGGCGGCTTCCGCCGTGATGACCGCCAGGGCGGCGGCTACCGCCGCGGCGGCGACGACCGTCGGGACGACCGCCGTGACGACCGGGCCCGTCGGGACTACGACGACCGCCGGGGCAACTACGAGCCCGTCAAGCGCCTGCCGATCCCGGAGGACGTCACCGGCTTCGAGCTGGACGCGGATGTGCGTCAGGAGCTCAAGAGCCTGCCCAAGACCCTCGCGGACGATGTCGCGCGCAACCTGGTGATGGTGGCCCGCCTGCTCGACGGCGAGCCGGAGGAGGCCTACCAGTACTCGCGTGTCGCGCTCCGTCTGGCCTCCCGTGTCGCCGCGGTTCGCGAGGCGGCCGGTTTCGCCTCGTACATGACCCAGCGTTACTCCGAGGCGCTGACCGAGTTCCGTGCCGCCCGTCGGATGACCGGCCGTGCGGACCTGTGGCCCGTGATGGCCGACTGCGAGCGCGGTCTGGGCCGTCCCGAGCGGGCGCTGGCGATGGCCGGTGAGCCCGAGGTGAAGCAGCTGGACAAGGCCGGCCAGGTCGAGATGCGCCTGGTGGCCGCGGGTGCCCGCAGCGACATGGAGCAGTTCGACGCCGCCGTGGTGACCCTGCAGAGCCCGGAGCTGGCCTCCAGCTCCGTGCAGCCGTGGACCGCGCGTCTGCGGTACGCCTACGCCGAGGCACTGATCGCGGCCGGCCGCGCCGACGAGGCCCGTGAGTGGTTCGCGAAGGCGGCCGAGGCCGACACCGACGGCAGCACCAACGCCTCGGAGCGGCTCGCCGAGATCGACGGCGTGGAGTTCACCGACGCGCTCGACCCGGAGCTGGCCGAGGAGGAGGCCGAGCAGGCCGAGGCCCCGGCGAAGAAGCGCGGCGGCGACATCGCCGACGACCGCGTGATCTTCGAGGACGAGGAGGACGTCGAGGAGTTCTACGACGAGGACGACCTCGAGATCGACGAGGACTTCGACGGCGTGGTGCCCGAGCGCGCCCAGGACTCCGAGCCCGAGGCTGCGGAGGCCGAGAGCACGAAGGCCGATGACGCGGACGCCAAGGCCGCCGACGCCAAGGACGAGGCCAAGGGCTGAGCACCCCCTCGGTAACGCCGTGAGGCCCTGCCGTTCCCCGGGATCCACCGGGAACGGCAGGGCCTCACGGCGTCCGGGACGACGGTGCGACGCCGGCCCGGGCGTGGGGTCAGCCCAGCGCGAGGTTGCGCAGCACCAGCCCGGTGGCCGGCTTCGGCCCGAAGGAGGTGGACTTGCGCGGCATGGTGACGCCCTGTTCGGCCAGCCGCCGCACCACGCTCTCCCGGACCGGGTGCAGCAGGACGGCGGTGCCGCCGGTGCGGGCGGCCTCCCGTTCGGCGGCGACGGCGGTGTGCAGGTAGCCGATGTCGTCCGGGCCGTCGGGGACGTGCCAGGTGCGGTCGAGCAAGGTGGCGTGCAGGACGGTGGCGTCCAGGTGGCGCCACTCCTCGGGCCGGTCGCGCGGCACGGTGGCGTCCAGCAGAGACTCCTCGGGTTCGCCGAGCACCCAGTAGACGCCGTCGCCGCCGGTCAGCACGAAGCCGTTGCCGCCGTGCCGCTTCTGCTCGGCGAGGGCCTGGAGCGCGGCGGGCAGCGGGCCGGGGACCTCCTTGACCTTCCACTGGTCGCCGAGCTTCTCCAGCGCCTCGGCCACCGGCAGGCGGTAGAGCACGCGGTGGATGGCGCGCACCCGCAGCGGGTAGCGGGCGGTGTCCACCAGGAGCACCAAGCCGCGGTCCCAGGGGCTGCGCGGCAGGTGGCGGTGCTCGCGCTGGAGGCGCAGGTACATCTCCCAGCGGTGGTGGCCGTCGGCGATCAGCGCCCGGCAGGTGGCCAGGTCGCGGCTGATCTCGGCGATGTCGGTGGGGTCGGTGACGGCCCACAGGCGGTGGTGGGTGCCGTCGCTGGTGGCGGTGGACAGCAGGGGCTCACCCTCGACCGTCCGCTCGATCACCCCGGAGGCGCCGCCGTTGCCCCGGTAGGTGAGCAGCAGCGGTTCCAGGTTGGCCCGGGTGGTGCGCATCAGGCCGACCCGGTCGGCGACCGGCCGCGGCATCACGTCCTCGTGGGGGAGGACCACGCCGGCCTCGGGACCGCTGACCGCGAGGGCGCCGATCAGACCGCGCTGCAGCAGCTCGGGCGCGTCCGCGGTGGCGGGCACCTGCTGCTCGTAGACGTAGATCGCGGGCTCGGGGTCGGCAGCGAGGACGCCCTCGCGCTGCCAGGCGGCCAGCAGCCGCGCGGCGTGCCGGTAGCGGGTGTCGCGGTCGGGGCGGTCACCGGCGTCCTCGGGCTCGGGCCTGGGCAGGATCAGCCGGACCACGTTGTGCGGGTCGGCGGTCTCCAGGTCGAGTCGGCGCCCGGGGTCGACGACGTCGTACGGCGGGGACATCACCGCGGCCAGGGCGCCGACCCGGTCCGGGACGTAGCGCAGGCCGCGGAAGGGGGACAGGGACAGGCCGGCGGTGGCGACGTGCCCGGGATCGCCGGGGCCGCCCTCGGGAGTCTCGACTCCGTCTTCTGCACTGGGGGTGCTCATTCTGGGCATCGTAACCGGGTACGCGTTGTTGAGAGATCGGAATACCCGTGCCGATCCGTGGGGCGGGTGTGCGACCGAGGGCGAGGTACGGCATGGACGACGGGCAGGAACGGGTGTACGGCGACGGTCCGGCCAGGTCGGGCGGACCGGTCGGCGCCACTGGTGGGGGCGCTCCGGCCGACGGCGGTGGTCCGACCGGCGGGGTGCCGTCGCAGAGCCGGTCCGGGGAGCCCTCCGGCGACGTGTACGACTGGTTCCGCCGGGGTGCGCAGCTGCTGGCGCAGGGGCATCCGGCGGCCGCCGAGCAGCTGCTGACCCGGGCGGCGGCGGCCGAGCCGCACTCGCGCAGCATCCGGGAGGCGCTGGCCCGGGCCCAGTTCGACGTGGGTTCGTACGCGGCGGCGTTGGAGAACTTCCGGGCCGTGGCGCTGGCCGACCCGGCGGACGACTACGCTCAGTTCGGGTGGGGGGTCGCGGCGGCCCGGCTGGGTGACTTCGAGACCTCCGCCGAGCACCTGGCGCTCGCCGTGGCGATGCGGCCGGAGGCCGACCACTACCGGGCGGCCCTGCGGCAGACCCGGGCGACACTGGCGGCCCGCGCCGGCGCGTACGGCCCGCTGCTGCCCGGGGCACCCGGGTACCTGGCGCCGCCGCCCGGAACGGCGGACCCGGCCGGGGGAGAGCCGGACGGCGTCGACGGTGACGCCTGACGGGCACGGCGTGGTGCCGCGACGAGGCGGCCGACGACGCCGTTGCCGCAATTGCCGCAGATGACGCAGACGGCGCAGTGAACACCGACGACGCAGTGAACGACGACGCAGTGAATGAGGTAGTGCAGCGATGACCGAGACGGCCACCCCCGTGCGACGGACCGCCCCCGGCGGCAGTGAGCGGCCGCTGACCGAGGCGTACGACACGGCGCTGCTGGACCTGGACGGCGTGGTCTACGCGGGCGCGCAGGCGATCGTGCACGCGGTGGCCTCGCTGGACGCCGCCCGGACGGCCGGGATGCGGCTCGCCTACGTGACCAACAACGCCTCCCGCCCGCCGCGCGTGGTGGCCGAGCACCTGACCGAGCTGGGCGTCCCGGCCGAGCCGACGGACGTGATCAACTCGGCCCAGGCCGCCGCCCGGGTGGTCGCCGAGAAGGTGCCGGCCGGCGCGAAGGTGCTGGTCGTGGGCGGTCTCGGGCTGGAGGAGGCGCTGGCCGAGCAAGGGCTGGTCGCGGTCCGCTCGCTGGCCGACGGGCCGCTCGCGGTGGTCCAGGGCTTCGACCCCTCGGTGGGCTGGACGGACCTGGCGGAGGCCTCGTACGCGGTGCAGAGCGGGCTGCCGTGGGTGGCGTCCAACCTGGACCTGACGGTGCCGCGGGCACGCGGCATCGCGCCGGGCAACGGCACGCTGGTGGCGGCCGTGCGGGCGGCGACCGGGGTGGAGCCGGAGGTGGCGGGCAAGCCGCTTCCGCCGATGCACCGGGAGACCGTGCTGCGCACCGGTGCCGAGCGGCCGCTGGTGGTCGGGGACCGGCTGGACACCGACATCGAGGGCGCGTTCAACGGCGGGGTGGACAGCCTGCTGGTCTTCACCGGGGTGACGACCCCCGAGCTGCTGCTGGCGGCCCCGGTCGAGCACCGGCCGACCTACCTGGCGGCCGACCTGCGCGGACTGCTGGTGCCGCACCCGGCGGTGACGGCCGGTGCCGACGGTTTCGCGTGCGGCGGCTGGGTCGCGGGCGTCGAGGGCAGGGAGGACGGCGAGGGCGTCAAGCTGCGGCTTTCCGGGGCCGGCGACCGCTGGGACGGCCTGCGGGCGCTGTGCGCGGCGGCGTGGACGGCGCTGGACGCGGGCGGTGAGCCGGTGGACGGACGGAAGGCGCTGGCCGAGCTGGGCTTCTGAGCCCGCGAGGAGCCTGGAGGACCGGCGTCGGCCGGGTTCGGAGGAGCCGGTTTCGGAGCAGCCGGGTTCAGAGCAGGGTGCGCAGCCGCAGCAGGTCGCGGAGGCCCGCATCCAGCCGGACCCGGCCGCTCGCCCAGGCGGAGGCGAAGTTGAGCCGGCCGTCGACCAGTGCGACCAGGTCGTCGCTGCTCATGGTGAGCCCGATTTTGGCCTTCGCCTCGGGCGTACCGGGTGCGACCACGACGTCCTGGATCCGGCCGTCGCGCAGCTGTCCGGTGAAGGTCAGGTCGAGGTCGGTGATCCGGCAGCTGAGCGAGCGGTCGAGGGACGCGGCCTTCTTGACGTCGCCGGTGGACTTCGCCATGTTCCGGCTGAGCTGCTCCAGGGCCTCCCGGCACTCCTCGGCGTTCGCCATGGGCTGCGGCTCCTCCATCCTCCGGTCGCTGCGGTGCGGACTGCGGCCACGGTACCTCAGCGGGGTTTTGGCGGTAGCGTCGTCAGTGGGGTGCCCGGCACGGCCCGGGTACCGAGAGCGACGGAGCGACGCGCGTAGGCGATTGGGAGGCACCCGGATGCTGCCGAGGACGGTTCGGGGAGTGGTGGAGACCGCCACCGAGGTGGTCGAGGAGGTCGGCAAGCGGGTCGTCGTGACGGCCGCTTCGATCCTGGAGAAGGCCGGGGTGGATGTCGCCGGGGTCGAGCGCCGGCTGGGCGGGCAGTTCCCGCCGTCGGCGAAGACGCTGCAGACGCTGGCGGAGGAGGCGGTCACCGCCGGACTGGCCGGGGTGGACCTGGCGGTCGGGGTGGCTCGCAACGAGGCGGAGAAGGTCTTCGAGAAGGTCGGTGACCAGGTCACCAAGGTCGGCGTGGTGCTGGCGTACCTGGAGACCAAGCTGCGCGAGGTCGAGGAGGAGGCCCCGGCGACCGAGCCCGGCGGGGGTCGGTACGGTGCCGAGGAGCCGGTGCCGGCGCCGCGGGCGGACGACCTGTTCGGACGCGGCTGGGAGCACGAGGACGAGCGGTCCGCGGGCCGGTCGGTGGGGGAGCCGATAGTGGCCGAGCGGGTGGAGGTGGACGAGCCGGTCGAGGTCGATCCGCCGGTTCCTCCGGTTTCGCCGGCCGCTCCGCAGCCGCGGGTGGAGCAGAAGGAGAAGGCCCCGAAGCCCGCGGCCGAGAAGCCTGCGGAGGAGAAGCCCGCGGCGAAGACGTCCGCCGCGAAGCAGGAGACCGCGAAGCAGGAGACCGCGAAGCAGGAGACCGCGAAGCAGGAGACCGCGAAGAAGACGGCGGCGAAGCGGACCACGGCCAAGAAGGCCGCCGCGAAGAAGACGACGACCGTCAAGAAGACCGCCACCGCCAAGCAGGGCGCCACCGCCGGGCAGAGTTCCGAGCAGGCCCCCGCGAAGCGCACGGCGACCAGGAAGACCACCGTCCGCAAGGCCACCAGCACGAAGAAGCCCGATGCCCGAGACGAATGAGCCGAACGAGCCGGTCGTGACGGCCGGGGTGAGCGCGCCGGAGCGGCAGGTGGAGCCGCTCGGCGTCGAACTGCTGCCCACCGGCCACCCCGTGGTGGACGCCGGGCTGGCCCGGCTGGAGGCCCTGGACGGGGTCCCCGCCGAGGCGCACGTCGCGGTGTACGAAGATGTTCACCAGCGGCTCGTCGACACGCTGGCCGCGCTCGACCAGGAATGATCCGCAGGACCCGTAGGAGCTGAAACACCAGTGGCAGTGGCACGACGCCGACTCGACGCGGAGCTGGTCCGCCGCAAGCTGGCCCGGTCGCGCGAGCACGCGTCCGAGCTGATCGCAGCCGGCCGGGTGACCGTCGGCGGCACCACCGCGACCAAGCCGGCCACCCAGGTGGAGACCTCGGCGGCGGTCGTGGTGGCCAAGGACGAGAACGACCCCGACTACGTCTCGCGCGGCGGCCACAAGCTCGCCGGCGCGTTCGCCGCCTTCGTGCCGCAGGGCCTGGTGGTCGAGGGCCGCCGGGCGCTGGACGCGGGCGCGTCCACCGGCGGGTTCACCGACGTGCTGCTGCGCGCCGGGGCGGCCGGCGTGCTGGCGGTGGACGTCGGGTACGGGCAGCTCGCCTGGTCGCTGCAGAGCGACGAGCGGGTCACCGTGATGGACCGCACCAACGTGCGCGAGCTGACCCCGGAGCTGATCGGCGGCACCCTGGTGGACCTGGTCGTGGGCGATCTGTCGTTCATCTCGCTGGGTCTGGTGCTCCCGGCCCTCGCCTCCTGCGCGGCCGAGGACGCAGACCTGGTACTGATGGTCAAGCCGCAGTTCGAGATCGGCAAGGAGCGCCTGGGCAGCGGCGGGGTGGTGCGCAGCCCGGAGCTGCGCGCCGAGATGGTGCGCCAGGTGGCCGGGCAGGCCTGGGAGCTCGGGCTGGGCGTGCGCGCCGTCACCGCGAGCCCCCTGCCGGGACCGTCCGGCAACGTGGAGTACTTCCTGTGGCTGCGCCGGGACGCCCCGCAGCTGGACCCCGCGGAGGCGGACCGGGCCGTGGCGGAGGGGCCCCGGTAGGGTGCTCGGCGGGCGTCCGGCCCGTCATGCTGTAGGACGGCCGCACCGGGGCCGAGGGCGACCCGGTAGGCGTTAGGGAGAGGGCAGCGGCATGAGCGATGAAGAGCGCACGGTCTTCCTGATCGCGCACACCGGCCGGGAGGCGGCGCTGCGCAGCGTCGAGGGCCTGGTGCACGGGCTGCTGAAGGCCGGGCTCCGGATCAGACTGCTGGAGGCCGAGGCGGTCGACCTGGACCTGCCGGAAGGCGTCGAGAAGGTGGCCGAGGGCCCCGGGGCGGCGGACGGCTGCGAGCTGATCCTGGTGGCCGGCGGGGACGGGACACTGCTGCGCGGGGCGGAGCTGGCGCGCTCGCACGGGCTGCCGATGCTCGGGATCAACCTGGGCCGGGTCGGCTTCCTCGCCGAGGCCGAGCGGGACGACCTGGCCGTGGTGGTCGAGCGGGTGGTCGACGCCGACTACGAGGTCGAGGAGCGGATGACGATCGACGTCATCGTCCGCACCAACGGCGACGTGGTGCACGAGGACTGGGCGTTGAACGAGGCCTCGATCGAGAAGGCGTCCCGGGAACGGATGCTGGAGGTGGTGACCGAGGTGGACGGCCGTCCGGTCTCCAACTTCGGCTGCGACGGCGTGGTCTGCGCGACGCCGACCGGCTCCACCGCGTACGCGTTCTCCGGCGGCGGGCCGGTGGTGTGGCCGGAGGTGGAGGCGCTGCTGATGGTGCCGATCTCGGCGCACGCGCTGTTCGCCCGCCCGCTGGTGACCTCGCCCGCGTCGGTGCTGGCCGTCGAGGTGCAGCCGAAGACGCCGCACGGCGTGCTCTGGTGCGACGGGCGGCGCTCGGTCGAACTGCCCGCCGGGGCACGGGTGGAGGTACGCCGGGGGCGGACGCCCGTGCGGCTGGCCAGACTGCACCGGGCGCCGTTCACCGACCGGCTGGTCGCCAAGTTCGCGCTGCCGGTGACGGGTTGGCGCGGCCGGGCCGACCACCACTAGGGCCGGATCGGTCCGGGACCGACAACGAGTCGGGTGGGCCCGGCCGCTGAGCGAGCGTCAGGCGGTCGTCAGGGCGCCGGCGTCAGACCGCCAGCGGCTGGGCCTCGTCCGCCGAGCCGAGCCGGCCGCCGACCGTGGTCCGGGCGGCGATCGCGGCGAGGCGCTCGACGGCGGCCGGGACGGTCGCCGCGGGCACGGTGAGCGGGATCCGGATGTGGTGCTCGAACGCGCCGTCCGAGCCGAAGCGGTTGCCCGAGGCGATCCGCACCCCGCCGCGCTCCCCGGTCCGGGCCAGCGCCGCGCCGGACAGCCCGTCGGTGGAGACCCACAGGGCGAGCCCGCCGGTCGGCATCGGGAAGCTCCAGCCGGGCAGGTGCTCGGGCAGCGCGGCGGCGAAGGCGTGCGCGGTGGCCCGCATCCGGTCCAGCTGGTGGGCCCGTACGGCGGGCAGCGGCTCGCCGAGCAGTTCGGCGGCGATCAGCTGGTCCAGCACCGGGGTGCCGACGTCGCTGTAGACCCGCTCACCGGCCAGCCGGCGCACCAGCGCGGGCGCGGCCCGGACCCAGCCGATCCGCAGGCCGCCCCAGAGCAGCTTGCCGGCCGAGCCGACGGTGACCACCTGGGCGGACCGGTCCAGCGCCGCCGTCGGGCGCGGCAGCGGCACGGACTCCGGTATGCCCCAGCCGAGTTCGGCGGTGGTCTCGTCCACCAGCACGGTGCTCCCGGCGGCCCGGGCGGCGGCCAGCAGCTCGCGGCGCTGCTCCTCGTCGATCAGCGCGCCGGTCGGGTTGTGGAAGTCCGGGATGACGTAGGCGAGTCTGGGCGCGGCGCCGCGCAGCACCCGCTGCCACTCGTCCGGGTCCCACCGGGGGCCGGGCGCCCAGGTGTACGGCACCGGGACCAGGCGCGCGCCGGAGAGGCGCAGTGCCTGCAGGGTGTGCGCGTAGCTGGGCGCCTCGACGGCGACCCGGTCGCCGCGGCCGACCAGCGCCCGCTGCACCAGGTGCAGGCCGCCCATCGCGCCGGTGGTGATCAGGACCTGGTCGGGCGTGGTGGGCAGCCCGCGCTCGGTGTAGCGGCGGGCGACGGCCTCGCGCAGCACCGGGACGCCGGTGGGGTAGTGGCCGTGCCCGGAGGCGTAGTACGGCAGCTGCTCGACGGCGCGGGCGGCGGCGGCGCCGAGCCAGGGCTGCGGCGCGGGCGGGGCGGCGGCGCCGAGGTCCAGGGTGCGGCCCTGCTCGTCCGGCGGGACGGGGTGCAGGGCGTCGCCGGGCGGTGGGGCGCCCTCGGGCAGGGCGGTCCAGCTGCCCGCGCCGCGCCGGCTGTGCAGGTAGCCGTCGCCGCGCAGGGTCTCGTACGCGGTGGCGACGGTGGTGCGGCTCAGCTCCAGCGTGGTGGCCAGCTCGCGTTCGGCGGGCAGCCGGGCGCCGACCGGCAGCCGGCCCTCGGTGACCAGCAGCCGGATCTGCCCGGCGAGGGTGCGGTAGGCAGGGCGGCGGGCGGTGGCGGGCTCGGGGAGCCGGGCGGTGGCGAGCAACCGGGCGAGCGCGGGCGGGGTGACGGTGGTGTGCCAGTCGGCCATGGCTATCAGTCCACTTGCTCGGGATTGGCCCTGGAGGGGGCTGCTTTGGCCTGGCCATCATGGCAGGGCGGCCTTACCGTCCGCCACCGCCGGGACCGACGGTGCAGCACCATCGCAGGAGCACCATTGGCCACCACGACCACCACGACCACGCTCGCAGCGACCACCGTCGGGGAGAGCACCACGGCGACCGACTCCCGGGGGACCACCACGGAGACCGCCGCCGGGCAGCCCGGCCTCGCGGTCCGCGTCCTCGGCGACACCCGCGGCCTGGGACGCCGGATCCCGCAGCTGTTCGCCGGTCTCGCCCTGTACGGCGCGAGCATGGCGCTGATGCTCCGCGCCGGCCTCGGCCTGGACCCCTGGGACGTCCTGCACCAGGGCCTGCAGCGCAGCATCGGCCTCTCGGTCGGCGCCTGGGTGACCGTCTGCGGCGCCCTCGTGCTGCTGCTGTGGATCCCGCTGCGCCAGCGCCCCGGCCTGGGCACCGTCGCCAACGTGCTGGTGATCGGTGCGGCGATGGACCTCACGCTGCGGTTCGTCGGCGGCCCGGACGCCCTGCCCGCCCGGATCGCCGTGACGGCCGCCGCGATCGTGCTCAACGGCCTGGCGAGCGGCCTCTACATCGGCGCCCGCCTCGGCCCCGGCCCGCGCGACGGCCTGATGACCGGCCTGCACCGGCGCACCGGCCGCTCGCTGCGGCTGATCCGCACCGGAATCGAACTGACCGTCCTGGCCGTCGGACTGCTCCTCGGCGGCACCGCCGGGATCGGGACCGTCGCGTACGCGCTGGCCATCGGCCCGCTGGTGCAGTTCTTCCTGCCCTGGTGCACCGCGCCGGTGCCCGCACGAAACCCCCGGAAGGGATGAACTTCGGGGCGCCGAGTTGCCGCGCGCCGTTGCCGCTCGTCGCGCGCCGGGGGCGGAACCTCGTAAGGTCTTCTCCGTGTTGGACGAGATGCGGATACGGGATCTTGGGGTCATCGACGACGCGGTGGTCGAGCTCGCCCCCGGCTTCACCGCCGTGACCGGTGAGACCGGCGCAGGCAAGACCATGGTCGTCACCAGCCTCGGCCTGCTGCTCGGTGGGCGTGCCGACCCGGGCCTGGTGCGCAACGGCACCGGACGCGCCGTGGTCGAGGGTCGGCTGGAGCTGCCCGCGGACTCCCCGGTGGCGGCCCGCGCCGTCGAGGCCGGGGCCGAACTGGACGACGGCGCCCTGCTGATCAGCCGGACCGTCTCCGCCGAGGGCCGCTCCCGGGCGCACGTCGGCGGGCGGGCCGTCCCGGTCGGGCTGCTCGCCGAACTCGGCGAGGACCTGATCGCGGTGCACGGCCAGACCGACCAGCAGCGCCTGCTGCGCCCGGCCCGCCAGCGCGGCGCGCTGGACCGGTACGCGGGCGAGGCGGTCGCCGAGCCGCTGGCTCGCTACCGGGAGACCTACCGCACCCTGCGCGAGGTCTCGGCGACCCTGGAGGAGCTGACCACCCGGGCCCGCGAGCGCGCCCAGGAGGCCGACCTGCTGCGCTTCGGCCTGGACGAGATCGCCGCCGCCGAGCCGGTGGCGGGCGAGGATGCCGAGCTCTCCGCCGAGGCCGAGCGGCTCGGCCACGCCGACGCGCTGTCCTCCGCCGCGACCCTCGCCCACGCCGCCCTGGCCGGCGACCCGGCCGACCCGGAGGCCCTGGACGCGGGCACCCTGCTCGCGCAGTCCCGCCGCGCCCTGGACGCCGTGCGCCACCACGACGAGCGCCTGGCCGCCCTCGCCGACCGGCTCAACGAGGTCGGCTACCTGCTCGCCGACGTGGCCGGCGACCTGGCTGGCTACGCGGACGACCTGGACGCCGACCCGGTGCGCCTGGCCGCCGTCGAGGACCGCCGGGCCGTCCTGGCCCAGCTGCTGCGCAAGTACGGCGGCGAGGAGAACACCCTCGCCGAGGTGATCGCCTGGGCCGAGACCGGGGCAGCCCGGCTCGCCGAGCTCGACGGCGACGACGACCGGATCGACGAGCTCGGCGCCCGGGAGACCGAGCTGCGGACCGAGCTGGCCGAGCTCGCGGCCGAGGTGTCGGCCGCCCGGCAGGCCGCGGCCGGGCGCTTCGCCGCGGCCGTCTCCGCCGAGCTCGCCGAACTGGCGATGCCGCACGCCCGGGTGACCTTCTCGCTCACCCAGGTCGACGACCTGGGCGGGATCGAGGTCGGCGGGCGCACCGTCGCGTACGGTCCGCACGGCGTGGACGAGGTCGAGGTGCTGCTCGCCCCGCACCCGGGGGCCCAGCCCCGCCCGATCGCGAAGGGTGCCTCCGGCGGTGAGCTGTCCCGCGTGATGCTCGCCGTGGAGGTGGTCTTCGCGGGCGCCGACCCCGTCCCGACCTACCTGTTCGACGAGGTGGACGCGGGCGTCGGCGGCAAGGCCGCGGTCGAGATCGGCCGCCGACTGGCCAAGCTGGCCGAGTCCGCCCAGGTCGTGGTGGTCACCCACCTCCCGCAGGTCGCCGCGTTCGCGGACCGTCACCTGGTGGTGGAGAAGACCAACGACGGCACCGTGACCCGCAGCGGCGTCAAGGTGCTGAACGACGAGGAGCGGGTGCGCGAACTCTCCCGGATGCTGGCCGGCCTGGAGGACTCGGAGCTGGGCCGCGCCCACGCCGAGGAACTGCTGGCCGCCGCCCGGGCCCCGCGCCACCGGTAGTCGGCGCGCCCCGCGGACCGTCGGCGACGCGCCCCGGTGCCGTCGACTGTCCAAGAAGGCCGCCGACCTGGCATGGTGGCCGCTGGACACTGGCTTCCCAGCCCCGAGTGCCGCCGGGCGGGCAATCCTCGCGAAGCGGCGCACGAACCTGATCGAGTCGGATGCGAGACGACGTGGACCATTCCGCCGCCCGGGCCACCGCGGCCGCCCCGGAACCGGGGCAGCTGCACGTGGTACTCGTCCTGGCCGCCAGCACCGGCGGCATCGGTGCGCACGTGCGCTCCCTGGCCCAGGGCCTGGTCGCGCACGGGGTGATCGTCACGGTCTGCGCGCCGTCCGGCACGGACGCGCTGTTCGGCTTCTCCCGCACCGGCGCCAGGTTCCACACCGTCGACATCACCCCCACCGCGGGCGCCCGCAGCGACGCCACCGCGATCGGCGAGCTGCGCCGGGCCTTCACCGGCGCCGACGTGGTGCACGCCCACGGGCTGCGCGCCGGGCTGCTCTCCGACCTCGCGCTGCGCACCGCCGGCCGCTTCCCGGGGCTGCGCCCGGAGACCCCGCTGGTGGTCACCTCGCACCACGCGCTGCTGGCCACCGGCATGGAGCGGCGCCTGCAGCGGCTGATGGAGCGCCGGGTCGCGCGCGCCGCGGACCTGGTCCTCGGCGCCTCCTCCGACCTGGTCGCCCGCGCCCGCGAGCTGGGCGCCACCGATGCCCGGCTGGGCCCGGTGGCCGCCCCGCCGATGCCCGAGGGCCGGCTCGGCCGCACCGAGGCCCGTGCCGCGCTGCTCGGCGGCGGGCCGGACCGCCCGCTGGTGCTGGCGGTGGGCCGGCTCGTCCCGCAGAAGGCCTTCGGGCTGCTGCTGGACGCCACCCGGGAGCTCGCCGCCCTGGACCCCGAGCCGCTGGTGCTGCTCGCCGGGGACGGCCCGGAGGCGGGCGCGCTGCGCGAGCGGGTGGCCGCCGAGAAGCTGCCGGTGCGGCTGCTCGGCTACCGCACCGACGTGCCCGACCTGCTGGCCGCCGCCGACGTGGTGGTGGTCCCCAGCCGCTGGGAGGCCCGCTCGCTGGTGGTGCAGGAGGCGATGCGGGCCGGCGTGCCGGTGGTCGCCACCGCCGTCGGCGGCATCCCCGAGCTGGTCGGCGACGCCGCCGTCCTGGTGGCCCCGGGCGACCCGGCCGCGATCGGCGGCGCGGTGCGCGGGCTGCTGTCCGACCCGGCCCGGCGCGAGCGGCTGGCGGCGGCCGGCCGGCAGCAGGCCGAGACCTGGCCGGACGAGGCCGCCACCGTCGCCCAGGTGCTCAGCACCTACGACGAGTTGGTCCAGCGCAGCTAGGGCGGTGGGCCCCAGGGGTGTGTCCGGGGGCGTCAGACCGTCGCCTGCTCGACCCGGTCGGCGGCCAGGCCGTCCGGCTGGGCCGACAGGTACGCGGCGCCGCAGGCGGTCAGCCGCAGGGCGGTGTCGATCAGCGGGACGTGGCTGAAGGCCTGCGGGAAGTTGCCGACCTGGCGCTTGAGCCGCGGGTCCCACTCCTCGGCCAGCAGACCGAGGTCGTTGCGCAGCGAGAGCAGCCGGTCGAACAGCTCGCGGGCCTCCTGCACCCGGCCGATCATGGCGAGGTCGTCGGCGAGCCAGAACGAGCAGGCCAGGAACGCGCCCTCGTGGCCGGAGAGGCCGTCCACGTTGTTGCCGGACTCGTCGTGGGTCGGGTAGCGCAGCACGAAGCCGTCCTCGGTGGACAGTTCGCGCTGGATCGCCTCGATGGTGCCGATCACGCGCTTGTCGTCCGGCGGCAGGAAGCCGACCTGGGGGATGAGCAGCAGCGAGGCGTCCAGCTCCTGGCCGCCGTAGTACTGGGTGAAGGTGTTGCGCTCCGGGTCGTAGCCCTTCTCGCAGACGTCCCGGTGGATGGTGTCGCGCAGCTCGCGCCAGCGCTCCAGGTGGCCGTCGGCGGGGGCGTCCTCGGGGGTCTGCTCCAGCAGCTTGATGGTGCGGTCGACGGCGACCCAGGCCATCACCTTGGAGTGGACGAAGTGCCGGCGCGGGCCGCGGACCTCCCAGATGCCCTCGTCCGGGTTCTGCCAGTGGTCCTCCAGGTACTCGATCAGGCGCAGCTGGAGGTGGTGGGCGTGGTCGTTGCGGACCAGGCCGGTCATGTGGGCCAGGTGCAGGGCCTCCACCACCTCGCCGTAGACGTCGAGTTGGAGCTGCCCGGCGGCGCCGTTTCCGATCCGGACGGGCTGGGATCCCTCGTAGCCCGGCAGCCAGTCCAGCGAGGACTCGGTGAGCTCGCGCTCGCCCGCGATGCCGTACATGATCTGCAGGTTCTCCGGGTCCCCGGCGACGGCCCGCAGCAGCCACTCGCGCCAGGCCTTGGCCTCCTCGCGGTAGCCGGTGCGCAGCAGGGAGGAGAGGGTGATCGCGGCGTCGCGCAGCCAGGTGTAGCGGTAGTCCCAGTTGCGCTCGCCGCCGATGTCCTCGGGCAGCGAGGTGGTGGGGGCGGCGACGATGCCGCCGGTGGGGGCGTAGGTGAGGCCCTTGAGGGTGATCAGGGAGCGGACCACGGCCTCGCGGTAGGGGCCCTGGTAGGTGCACTGGTCGGCCCACTCGTGCCAGAAGTCGGCGGTGGCGTCGAGCAGCCGCTCGGCGTCGGGAGTCCTGGGCGGGTCGAGGTGGGAGGCCTGCCAGGTGAGGGCGAAGGCGATCCGCTCGCCGGCGGTGACGGTGAAGTCGGCGTACGTGGTGAGGTTGCGGCCGTAGGTGTCGGCCTCGCCGTCCAGCCAGACCGAGTCGGGCCCGGCCATGGCGACGGTGCGGTGGCCGCCGTCGGCCTGCTCGACGCGGTGCACCCACGGGACGATCCGGCCGTAGGAGAAGCGCATCCGCAGCGCCGAGCGCATCCGGACGGAGCCGTCCACCCCCTCGACGATCCGGATCACCTGGGGGACGGCGTCCTTGCCGGCCAGCGGGCGGGGCGGCATGAAGTCGATCACCCGGACGGTGCCGCCCTGGGTGTCCCACTCCTGCTCGAGGATCAGCGAGTCGCCCCGGTAGCGGCGGCGGTCGGCGGGCACGGCGGGGGCGGCGGCGGTGGGCGGGGGGACGCGCAGGTCCTCGGTGTCGGCGATGCGGACCCGGACCGCGGTGCCGGGGGCCGTGGCGGCGGGGGCGGGGACCTCGGTCAGGACGGCTTCGGCCGGGCCGATCCGCCAGAAGCCGTGTTCATCGGTGCCGAGCAGGCCGGCGAACACGGCCGGCGAGTCGAAGCGGGGCAGGCAGAGCCAGTCCACCGCCCCGTCCCTGCTGACCAGGGCAGCGGTCTGCATGTCCCCGATGAGTGCGTAGTCCTCGATACGGCCGGCCACGTGGATCTCCAGTTCGCAATGTGGTCAGGGCATCGGCGAGCGGAGGGAGCGAGCGGTCTGCGGGGCCGGGGGTCCACCCCGGGACGTCCGGTCTGCCGGGGGGTGGTGGCAGGCCTTGCTGGAGTGTCCGCGCGGGGCTCGGTCGAGCCCCTGGAGTGGGTGGGGAGGAGCTGGAATACGGGGAGGTCCGGTCGCGCATCGGGGACCGGGAGTGTCCTGACCCTCCCACGCCCTCCGCGTGCTCGTGCTGTCGGCGATGCGTCCGAGCAGCTTACGACGGACGAAAGGGGCGAAGCACGCGGGCGCAGCCCGGTGTGGCGCCGCAATTCGGCGGAAATGCCGTGCATCGCGGGTGCCCGGCGAAGGATGGTCCGGAAGGATCACCTCCGGGTGGTCGTTCCGGAGGGGGCCGCATGACCCGGACGGATGGCGCTGGCTGGCCCGGTCCGACGGGTTGTGCGACCGGTGTGACACAAGCGGCTGATGATGCGCCGGTGGTGCGCCCGGCGCGCGCCCCTGGTGCGGCGCGCGCGGCCCGAACGGCGTCCCGGTCGGGTCACTGATACCCTGGTATCCCGTGGACCGGCGGGATCAAAACGCCCCGGACCAGCCGAACCGGCGACTCCTCGAGCGCGGTGCACCGCACCCGGCTCCGTCGCCCGGCGAACCCCGAGCCTCCCGCCCACGTCACCTTCGACACGCGACCCACGGGAGCCCCCTCTTGGCACAGCCCCATTCCGGCAAGGCAGCGAACGGCCGCGCCGTGACGACCAAGCACCTCTTCGTCACCGGGGGTGTCGCCTCTTCGCTCGGCAAGGGGCTCACCGCCTCCAGCCTCGGCGCCCTGCTCAAGGCCCGCGGCCTGCGCGTCACGATGCAGAAGCTGGACCCGTACCTCAACGTGGACCCGGGCACCATGAACCCGTTCCAGCACGGTGAGGTGTTCGTCACGGACGACGGCGCCGAGACCGACCTGGACATCGGCCACTACGAGCGGTTCCTGGACACCAACCTGCACGGCTCGGCGAACGTCACCACCGGCCAGGTGTACTCGACCGTCATCGCCAAGGAGCGCCGCGGCGAGTACCTGGGCGACACCGTCCAGGTCATCCCGCACATCACCAACGAGATCAAGTCCCGGATCCGCCGGATGGCGACCGAGGACGTCGACGTGGTGATCACCGAGGTCGGCGGCACCGTCGGGGACATCGAGTCGCTGCCGTTCCTGGAGGCCGTCCGCCAGGTCCGCCACGAGGTCGGCCGGGACAACGTGTTCTTCGTGCACGTCTCCCTGCTGCCGTACATCGGCCCCTCGGGCGAGCTGAAGACCAAGCCCACCCAGCACTCCGTCGCCGCGCTGCGCAACATCGGCATCCAGCCGGACGCCGTCGTGCTGCGCGCCGACCGCGAGGTCCCGCAGGCGATCAAGCGCAAGATCTCGCTGATGTGCGACGTGGACGAGGAGGCCGTGGTCGCGGCCATCGACGCCAAGTCGATCTACGACATCCCCAAGGTGCTGCACGGCGAGGGCCTGGACGCTTACGTGGTGCGCCGCCTGGACCTGCCGTTCCGCGACGTGGACTGGACCACCTGGGACGACCTGCTGCGCCGCGTCCACGAGCCGCAGCACATCGTCAAGGTGGCGCTCGTCGGCAAGTACATCGACCTGCCGGACGCCTACCTGTCGGTGACCGAGGCGCTGCGCGCCGGCGGCTTCGCCAACAACGCCCGGGTCGAGATCAAGTGGGTCACCTCCGACGACTGCGAGACCCCCGAGGGTGCGCAGGAGCAGCTGGGCGACGTGGACGCGATCTGCATCCCCGGCGGCTTCGGCGACCGCGGTGTCAACGGCAAGGTCGGCGCCATCACCTACGCCCGCGAGAACAAGGTCCCGCTGCTGGGCCTGTGCCTGGGCCTGCAGTGCGTGGTCATCGAGGCCGCCCGCAACCTGGCCGGCCTGCCCGAGGCCAACTCCACCGAGTTCGACGCCGCCGCCAAGCACCCGGTCGTCTCCACCATGGCCGAGCAGCTGGCCATCGTCGACGGCAAGGGCGACCTGGGCGGCACCATGCGCCTGGGCCTGTACCCGGCCAAGCTCGCCGAGGGCTCGATCGTCCGCGAGGTCTACGGCGGCGAGCAGTACGTCGAGGAGCGCCACCGCCACCGCTACGAGGTCAACAACGCGTACCGCGCGGACCTGGAGAAGACCGGCCTGCAGTTCTCCGGCCTCTCGCCCAAGGGCGACCTCGTCGAGTACGTCGAGTACCCGCGCGAGGTGCACCCCTACCTGGTGGCCACCCAGGCCCACCCGGAGCTGAAGTCCCGCCCGACCCGCCCGCACCCGCTGTTCGCGGGCCTGGTCAAGGCCGCCATCGAGATCAAGACCTCGGCCTCCGAGTAGTCGTCTTCTTCTCCTCGGCCTCGGTCGTTCACCGGACGGCGGCCCCGCGATTCCCGCGGGGCCGCCGTCCGGCGTTAGATTGTGTCGTACTGACGAAAAGGGGAGAGCGATGGACGAGCAGAGCCGCCTGGTGATCGCCGACGTGGCCGAGGAGTGGGAGGTCCGGGGGACCGGGACGCCGTTCCAGGGCAAGGTCACCGGCGTGCGCAGCGAGGAGGTCCGGATGCCCGACGGCAGCTGGGCCCGCCGCGACTACCAGACGCACCCAGGCTCGGTCTCGGTGCTCGCCCTGGACGACGAACAGCGGGTGCTGGTCCTGCGCCAGTACCGCCACCCCGTGCGCCAGCGGCTGTGGGAGCTGCCAGCCGGCCTGCTCGACGTGCCCGGCGAGAACCCCTGGCACGCCGCCCAGCGCGAGCTCTACGAGGAGGCGCACTGCAAGGCCGACACCTGGCGGATCCTCGCCGACTACTACACCTCCCCGGGCGGCACCGACGAGGCGCTGCGGATGTTCCTCGCCACCGACCTCTCGGCGGCCGAGGGCGAGCGCTACGCGGCGCAGGGCGAGGAGCTGGAGATCGAGGTCGCCTGGGTGCCGGTGCCCGAACTGATCAGGCTGATCCAGGCCGGGCAGCTGCACAACCCGACGCTGATCACCGGCACCCTCGCCGTGCACGCCGCGCTCACCGGCCCGGACGGGCTGGACGCGCTACGCCCGGCGGACTCGCCCTGGCCGGCCCGGCCCTTCGAGGCGTGAGCGTCCCCTTCGGGGGCGCGAGGCCGTTCGGGCGTGGGCGTCCCCTTCGAGTTCGAGGGCGCGAGGCCGTTCGGGACGTGGGCGTCCTTCGAGGGCGTGAGGCCTTCGAAGCGGGGGCATACGACGCGGGTTGATGCCTTGGGGTGATTTGCCGGTTCGTACGACCGGATGTCAGCTCGGCTGAGCCGGACGGTCGAACTACGCTTCGCAGACAGGGCGCCCGTGCCGGGCCGCCTCCGCCGAGCGCCGGACACTGACCAGCCGGACGCCGGACGCGGGATGACGTCGGGAGTGGCACGGGTGGCGAGGAAGACGGCGACGATGGACCCCGGCCCCGACGCGCCCGCCGGGGCCGTCCCCGGACTGGACCGGCTGCCGGCCGGGCCCTCGCTGTTCGTCGGGCGGCGCGCCGAACTCGCCGCGCTGCGGGCCGCCGCCGCCCGGCCGACCAGCGGGCGCTGCCCGGTCCTGGTGCTGGCCGGGCGCCCCGGCTCCGGACGGACCGTGCTCGCCGCGCGCTTCGCCCGCACCGTCGCCGCCGACTACCCGGACGGCGTGCTGTTCGCCCGGCTGTCCGCCCCGGACGGCGGGCGGGTGCCGCCCGCGCGGGCCGCCCGGCTGCTGCTGGAGCAGCTCGACCCGGAGGCGGCCGTTCCGCTGCCCGGGGCGGTCGAGGACGGGCGGGACGAGCCGGGCTGCGTGGCGCTGCGCGAGGCCCTGGCCGGGCTGCGGGTACTGCTCGTCCTGGACGACGTACGGGATGCCGGGCAGGTGTGGCCGCTGCTCGCCGACGAGCCCGGCTGCCTGGTGCTCGCCACCACCGCCGGGCCGCTCACCGGGATCGAGGACATCGACCCGGTGATCCTCGGCGGGCTGGACCGGACCGCCTCCGGCGAGCTGCTGGCCGACCTGGTCGGCGGCACCCGGATCTCCTGCGACCCGGTCGGTGCGGCCGACCTGGCCGAGGCCTGCGCCGCCGGGCCGGCCGCGCTGCGGCTGATGGCGGGCTGGCTGCGCGGGAACGCCGAGACCGCGGTCACCGACGCGGCGCGTGAGCTCGACCGGGTGGTGGGGGAGGAGACCCCGGCGGACTCCAAGAAGGGGAGGAAGAAGGAGCGCGGTGCCAAACCCGGGGCGCCTGCCAAGCTCTCCCTGAAGAAGTCCTCGGCGGACGAGCCCGGGGAGCCTGCCGCCCAGGCAGCCGCCGCGCCCGAGCCGGCCGGCGATCCGGCGGGCTGGGTGAAGCCCGGCCCGGAGCCCGCCGAGCCGGTGCCCGTGCCCGATAACGACCCGCTGCTCGGCGCGTTCACGCTGCTGTACCGCGGGCTGCCGGCCGCGCAGGCGCGGATGCTGCGCACCCTCACCCTGGCTCCGGCGCAGACCGCCGACCCGCGCACCGCCTCCGCCCTGGTCGGCTGCCCGGTGCCGGACGCGGCCGCGACCCTGGCCGCGCTGGCCGAGCGGGAGCTGCTCGGCCGGGAGGCGCCGGCCGCCGACGGCACCCCGCGCTACCGAGTGCCCGGGCGGCTCTACCCCCGGCTGGTCCGGCTGCGCGAGCAGGAGGACCGGCCCGCCGAGACCGAGCTCGCCCGGGCCCGGCTGCTGGAGCGGCTGGTCCGGCTCACCGAGTCCGCCCGCGCGCTGCTCGACCCGGCGGGTGCCCCCGACACCGACCCGCTGCCCGGCGCGCTGCGGCTGCGCTCGGCCGAGCACGCCCGGGAGTGGCTGCTCGGAGAGCGCGAGCTGCTGCTCGGCGCGGTGGCCGACGCGATCGGCCAGGGCGACCTGGACGGCTCGGCCGGGCGGCTGGTCACCGCCCTGCTGCGGTCGCTGCCGCTGACCGGCGCCGCCGCTCCGGCGGACCTCTACCGGCTGCACGAGCTGGTGCTCACCGTCGCCGAGCGCAACGGCCGGCCCCGCCGCGCCTCGGCCGCACTGCTCAACCTGGGCGACCTGCAGGTCGCCGCGGGCCGCTGGGAGCAGGCCGCCGCGCACTACCGGGCCGCCCTGGAGCACGCCCGGAAGGCCGACGACGAGCCGCTCTGCGCGCGCGCCCTCGAGGGCGCGGCCGGCTGCCACCGGGCGCTCGGCGACTCGGTGCGCGCCGCCGACTGGTACGGGCGGGCGCTCGGGCTGCGCCAGGCCCTCGGGGACCACGCGGCCGAGGCCCGGCTGCTGGCCCGGGTGGCCGAGGCGCACACCGCCCAGCGCCGCTTCGACGAGGCGGACCGCGAGTACCGGGCGGCCCTCGCGGTGCTGCGCAGGCTCGGCGACGAACGCGGCCGGGAGGCCGTCGGCACGGCCCTCGCGGACCTGCGGGAACGGGTCGACGCCGGGTGGTGACGGGGGTTTCGGAGGTATTGTCGAAGATGCCCGGTTGAGGCGTCTTTGGTAGGTAAGTCTCAGGGGAAGCCTACGAACCTGCCAATGCGTTCGGGAAATTTATTCACTTTGGAAGGCTGACACGCCGACTGGGCTTCATTACACTCGAAGCTAGTCGCGCAGCGATCCCCGCCCCGGGCTGCCCGGAGGCTTCCCCACGTGCGCGTCGCCCACCGGTCTTCTCCGGTCGGGACCCCCATGGCAAGAGGACGTGTTCAGTCGTGAAGGTCGGCATCCCCCGCGAGGTCAAGAACCACGAGTACCGCGTGGCCATCACGCCCGCCGGCGTGCATGAGCTGGTCCGCAACGGACACGAGGTCTACATCGAGGACAACGCCGGTCTCGGCTCCTCGATCCCCAACGAGGAGTACGTGGCCGCCGGCGCCACCATCCTCCCCACCGCCGACGAGGTGTGGGCGACCGCGGACCTGCTGCTGAAGGTCAAGGAGCCCATCGCCTCCGAGTACCACCGGCTGCGCAAGGGCCAGACCGTCTTCACGTACCTGCACCTGGCGGCCGACCGGGCCGGCACCGACGCGCTGATCGCCTCGGGCACCACCGCCATCGCGTACGAGACCGTGCAGCTGGGCAACGGCGCGCTGCCGCTGCTCGCCCCGATGTCCGAGGTCGCGGGCCGCCTGGCCCCGCAGGTCGGCTCGTACCACCTGATGCGTCCGGCCGGCGGCCGCGGCGTGCTGCCCGGCGGCGTGCCCGGCACCCACCCGGCCAAGGCCGTCGTCATCGGCGGTGGCGTCTCCGGCTGGCACGCGGCCACCATCGCCATCGGCATGGGCTACGACGTGACCCTGCTCGACCGCGACATCAACAAGCTGCGCGAGGCCGACCGCATCTTCGGCACGAAGATCAAGGCCATCATGTCCAACTCCTTCGAGCTGGAGAAGGCCGTCCTCGACGCCGACCTGGTCATCGGCGCCGTGCTGATCCCGGGCGCCAAGGCCCCGAAGCTCGTCACCAACGAGCTGGTCTCCCGCATGAAGCCGGGCTCCGTGCTCGTCGACATCGCCATCGACCAGGGCGGCTGCTTCGAGGACTCGCACCCGACCACGCACGACGACCCGACCTTCCAGGTCCACAACTCGGTCTTCTACTGCGTGGCCAACATGCCGGGCGCCGTCCCGAACACCTCCACCTACGCGCTGACGAACGCCACGCTGCCGTACGTCATCGAGCTGGCGAACCGCGGTTGGAAGGAGGCGCTGCGCCGTGACCCGGCGCTCGCCAAGGGCCTGAACGTGCACGAGGGCCAGATCACCTTCCCGGCCGTGGCCGAGGCCTTCGGCCTGGAGTCGGTCTCCCTGGAGAGCGTGCTCGCCTGAACCCCCTGACCGCACGGCGGTCGTTCGCCCTCGACCCGATGTCTTCGGGTCGGGGGCTTCGCCGTGCCCGTGAACAGCGGGGGGACCGGGTAGGTCGCTCTGTCGTCAATTTCCGTCGGTCGTATCACCCGCCCGGTCACCCTGCCGCAGAAACGTTGGGGTCAGAGACCCATTCAACCCTTGACAGCAGCCCGCCTGATGGTCGACACATCCTGCCGACTACCGTGGATTGTGTTGCTGCGAACGCCTTGAACGGCCTAGAGTCGCAAACCGTCGGCATGCTGCCACGCTGACGAATCGACATAGAGTCCTGGATGCCCAAGGAGGTAAGACGACTTGTGAATGAGTCGACAATTGCTCCCGGGGGTGGTCAGCCAGGACTGGCGGAGCACACCGCCGGCCAGCCGAGTGTGGAGCCCGGGGCCCGGCAGCCCTCCGTGGGTTCGGCCGAGGTCGGCTCGGTCGCACTCCGCACCTTCGAAGCACGCCAGAACACAGCACAGGTGACCACGGTGACCGATCACGACGCCGACTTGGCGGCCTACGGCCTGGCCTACGGCGAGTTCGCCTACGGCGCCTACGACGACCCGGACGCCGAGTACGAGCCGGACCCGGAGTACGCCGCCACGCTGGCCCCCGACGCCGCGCGCCAGCGCCGCGAGCGGGTCGGCCCGACCGGCCGTCCGCTGCCGTACTTCCCGATCCCCGCGCCCGTCGCCGAGCACGGCCCCGCCCAGATCATCGCCATGTGCAACCAGAAGGGCGGCGTCGGCAAGACCACGTCGACCATCAACCTGGGTGCGGCGCTGGCCGAGTACGGCCGCCGGGTGCTGCTCGTCGACTTCGACCCGCAGGGCGCGCTCTCGGTCGGCCTCGGCGTCAACCCGATGGAGCTCGACGTCACCGTCTACAACCTGCTCATGGAGCGGGGCCTGACGGCCGATGAGGTGCTGCTCAAGACGGCGGTCCCTGGGATGGACCTGCTGCCGTCCAACATCGACCTCTCCGCCGCCGAGGTACAGCTGGTCAGCGAGGTGGCCCGGGAGTCCGCGCTGGCGCGCGCCCTGAAGCCGCTGCTGCCCGACTACGACTACGTCATCATCGACTGCCAGCCCTCGCTGGGCCTGCTGACGGTCAATGCGCTGACGGCCGCTCACAGCGTGATCGTGCCGCTGGAGTGCGAGTTCTTCGCGCTGCGCGGTGTCGCGCTGCTGACCGAGACCATCGAGAAGGTGTGCGAGCGGCTCAACCCCGAGCTGCGCCTGGACGGCATCCTCGCGACCATGTACGACTCGCGCACCGTGCACAGCCGCGAGGTGCTGGCGCGGGTCGTCGAGGCGTTCGGCGAGCACGTCTTCCACACCGTCATCGGGCGGACCGTGCGCTTCCCGGAGACCACCGTCGCCGGCGAGCCCATCACCACGTACGCCACCAACTCGGTCGGTGCCGCCGCCTACCGCCAGCTCGCCAGGGAGGTGCTCGACCGGTGCCGCCCCGCCGAGTGAGTCTCCCGGGTGCCGACGAGCTGTTCCGGACCACGGGAGGGATGGCGCTGTCGCCCTCCCTCGCGCCGCGTCCGGCCGCCGAGGCATCCAGACCGGAGACCGCGCGGACCGTCAAGGGCCAGGACGGCGCCGAGGGCGCCGAGGGCGCCGAGTCCGGCCGGAACGGTGCCCAGGGGGCCCCGGGCTCCGCGGGCTCCCAGGGTTCCCATGGCTCCTACGGCTCCCCTGGCGACCGACAGCTGACGCCGGAGCAGCAGGCGTCCGGCGCCGTGCCGGCGCCCGCGCAGCGGCCGGGCGGGGCCCAGGCCGCGCCGGGTGCTCCGGGGGCCGGGAAGACCGTGCCCGGCGGCCGAGGCGCCACCCCCGCTCCCGCGGCCCGCACGCACGCGGGCACGGCCGAGGAGCAGGCCGGTGCCGCCGGACGCGCCCGGCCGCGCAGCCGCGCACCGCGCCGGCCCAGCGGGCGCGAGCGGCACGACGAGAAGATCACCGTCTACGTGTCCGCCGAGGAGCTCATGGACCTGGAGCACACCCGGCTGGTGCTGCGCGGCGAGCACGGCCTGGCCGTGGACCGCGGCCGGATCGTCCGGGAGGCCATCGCGGTCGTCCTGGCGGACCTGGAGCAGCGTGGCGAGGCCTCCATCCTGGTCCGGCGCCTGCGCGGGCGGTAGGGCGGTCGGTCGGGCGCTGGCCGGCTGCGGTCGGTGGGCCCGGTGCCCGGTGGGGGGCCGGCAGGCCCGGTAGCGGGGCGCGCGAGGTGCCGAGAAGGTGCCGAGGGGCATGAGGCGGGCTCATGGGGCATGAGGCGGGCTCATGGGGCTCCTGCCCTGGGTTGAGGGGCATGAGGTCCTCTCATGAGGTCCACGCTTCGGTGCCGAGGGCATGAGGCGGGCTCATGAGGGCCGTGCCACGAGGAGAGGGCTGTTGGCCGGGTCCCGGCGGTCATGAGTCGGTCTCATGGCTGTGGCGGGCGCTGGAGGGCCGTTTCCGGGGCATTGGGCCGTCGCCCGGGGTTGCGGGGCGCCGAGGGCCTTCGCGTGGGGCTGGGGGCGTCGGCGGGCGGCGTGTCGGGGAGGCCCGGGGCGGGGCGGGCGGCGGGGACGGGTGAAGATGGACCGTCATGCCGAGCACCGCCGAACCAGCCGAAACCGCCGCGAGCGCGACCGATAACGGGTCGCGGGGCGGCTTCCGGGTACGGCTGGACAACTTCGAGGGCCCCTTCGACCTGCTGCTCAGCCTGATCGCCAAGCACAAGATGGACGTCACCGAGGTCGCGCTGGCGACCGTGACGGACGAGTTCATGGCGCACATCCGGGCGATGGGCCCGGACTGGGACCTGGACGCGGCGACCGAGTTCCTGGTGGTGGCCGCCACGCTGCTCGACCTCAAGGCCGCCCGGCTGCTGCCCGTGGCGGAGGTCGAGGACGCGGAGGACCTGGCCCTGCTGGAGGCCCGTGACCTGCTGTTCGCGCGGCTGCTGCAGTACCGGGCGTACAAGCGGGCGGCGGCACTGTTCGGTGAGCGCTGGGCCGCCGAGCTGCTGCGGCGCCCCAGGACCGTCGGGCTGGAGCCCCGCCACGCGGAGCTGCTGCCCGAGGTGGTCATCACCATCGGTCCGCAGCGGCTGGCCGAGCTGGCGGCGAAGGCGATGGAGCCCAAGCCGAAGCCGGTCGTGTCCGTGGACCACATCCACACCCCGCCGGTCAGCGTGCGGGAGCAGGCCGGGCTGGTGGTGGGGCTGCTCACCGAGCTGGGTGAGGCGTCGTTCCGGCAGCTGGTGGAGGACGCGCCGGACACCCTGGTGGTGGTCGCCCGCTTCCTGGCGCTGCTGGAGCTGTACCGGGAGCGGGTGCTCGCCTTCGAGCAGCCGGAGGCGCTCGGCGAGCTGCGGGTGCGCTGGGTGGCCGAGGAGGGCCGGGGCGCGGTCGAGGTGACGGACGAGTTCGACCGGCCGGCGGGAAAGGTCGCGGGACAGGTCGCGGGTGAGGCCCCGCACGAGGCGGAGGAGGACGAGCGGCGATGAGCGGCGGGAACGAGGGTGGGCGGCCGGTGCGGCGCCCGCTGGGGCTGCCGGGGCGCCCGCGGGCCGAGGAGTGGCTGGAGCCGGCCTTCGAGCTGCTGCCGGACCCGGTGGAGCCCCTGGAGCCCGCAGTGCCCCTGGAGCCCGGGGAGTCGGCGACGTCGGCGACGTCGGTGGTGCCCGTGGTGCACCAGAAGTCGGCTCCGTCGACTTCCGGCGCCGAGGAGCTGCCCGTCCGGGGCCTGCTGCCCGCCCCCGGGCCGTCGGCCGACGCCGGGCTGCGGGCCGAGCTGGAGGCGGTCCTGATGGTCGTCGACGAGCCGGTGCCGGAGGAGCGGCTGGCCGGGGTGCTGGAGCGCTCCCGGGCCGAGGTGGCCGCGGCGCTGCGCGAGCTGTCCGCCGAGTACACCCTCCAGGGCCGCGGTTTCGACCTGCGGCTGGTGGCCGGCGGCTGGCGGTTCTACAGTCGGGAGACCTGCTCAGCGGCCGTCGACCGCTTCCTCCTGGACGGCCAGCAGGCCCGGCTCACCCAGGCCGCGCTGGAGACCCTGGCGGTGGTCGCCTACCGGCAGCCGGTGTCCAGATCGCGGGTTTCCGCCGTCCGCGGTGTGAACTGTGACGGCGTGATGCGTACCCTGGTACAGCGAGGACTGGTGGAAGAGGCCGGATCCGAGCCCGAAACAGGTGCGATCCTGTATCGGACGACGAACTACTTCCTGGAACGGATGGGGCTCCGCGGCCTGGACGAGCTGCCGGAGCTCGCTCCCTTCCTGCCCGAGGTCGACGACGTGGAAGCGGAGTCCCTGGAGGGCACGATGATCGCGGAGGCGGTCGCCGCCGCTGCCATGCAGGCCGCGGACGGCAGTGGCGAGGCCGGTCGGGCCGGGCCCGATCGGTAGGGGGCGGTGAGGTCGGCCGAAACGACCGCACATCCCAGACGGAACGACGTACGGACACTTTGATGCGTAGCAGTGGCAACGGCAGGAACAGCAGCGGCGGCGGGAGCGGTCGCGGCGGACAGGGCGGGGGCCGGGGCGGCGGCTCCTACGGCGGCGGCAGCGGCAGCGGCCGCGGCGGCTCGGGCGCGCGCGGGGGTTCGTACGGCGGCGGGTCCTACGGGGGCGGCGGCGGTCGCGGCGGCTCGGGTTCGGGCTCGCGCGGCGGCTCCGGCTCCGGTTCGTACGGGCGGGACAGCCGTCGGGACGACCGGCGCGACGACCGCCGGTACCCGGACCGCCCGCTGCGGCCCGAGGAGCGCAAGTACGACCGCCCCGAGTACGGCGGCGGCCCCAACGCCACCCCCGCCCGCGGTGGCTTCGCCGGCCGGCGCCCCGGCCCGGCTCCGCGTCCGCGCCGTGAGGGCCAGGGCGCCCCGGGCGACCCGCGCCGCCAGCCGCAGCGCTCGCGCGAGCTGCAGGCCAAGATCGAGGACGCCGTCCTCGCCCGGCACGACAAGCCGGCCGTCAAGCTGCCCAAGACCTTCGGCGAGCCCGAGGGCGAGCGCCTGCAGAAGGTGCTGGCCCGGGCCGGCGTCGGCAGCCGGCGCGCCTGCGAGGAGCTGATCGAGCAGGGCCGGGTCGAGGTCAACGGCAAGCGGGTCACCGAGCAGGGCAAGCGGGTCGACCCGCAGAACGACGAGATCAAGGTGGACGGCCTGACCGTCGCCACCCAGTCGTACCTGTTCTTCGCGCTGAACAAGCCGGCCGGCGTGGTCTCCACCATGGAGGACCCCGACGGGCGGCAGTGCCTGGGCGACTACGTGACCAACCGGGAGACCCGGCTGTTCCACGTCGGCCGCCTGGACACCGAGACCGAGGGCATCATCCTGCTCACCAACCACGGCGAGCTGGCCCACCGCCTCACCCACCCCCGCTACGGCGTGACCAAGACCTACCTGGCCGCCATCCAGGGCCCGATCCCGCGCGACCTGGGCAAGCAGCTGGCCAAGGGTGTGGAGCTGGAGGACGGCTACGCGCGCGCCGACAGCTTCAAGGTGGTCTCCAACGTCGGCAAGAACTACCTGGTCGAGGTGACCCTGCACGAGGGTCGCAAGCACATCGTCCGCCGGATGCTGGCCGAGGTCGGCTTCCCGGTCGAGAAGCTGGTGCGCACCCACTTCGGCCCGATCGCCCTGGGCGACCAGAAGTCGGGCTGGCTGCGCCGTCTGACCAACCCGGAGGTCGGCCAGCTGATGCGCGAGGTCGGCCTGTAGGCCGTCCGCCGTCGCCTGCCCTGAGGGCCCCCGGTCCGCCGTGTGCGGCCGGGGGCCCTTCGCGGTCGTACGGGGTGCAGGGGCCGTGCGGGACGTACGGGATGTCCGGGTCCTGCGGACCGTGCGGGACGTCCGGGATGTGCGGGTCGTGTGAGCCGGGACGCAAGCGCTGGTCACGGCCTTGTCAGCGCCATGATCCGTGGCAGAGGATGGCCACCGGGCCACCACCCCGTCCGTGGCGGGACTGCGCCAGTGCGGGCACCGGTGGGCGGATCAGGGGCGAACAGGGGGAGACGGCGTCGTGTCCGATGCACCACTGGGGCGGGCCAGCGGACAGGCCCTCGGCACGCTGGGACTGGCCGAGCCGGACGGGCAGGTGTACGCGGCCCTGGTGGCCAACCCGCAGTCCACCGCGGAGGAGCTGGCGGAAAGCTGCGGCCTGACGCTGCAGCAGAGCGTGCGCGCCCTGGACCGGCTGGCGCAGCAGGGCATGGCGACCCGGGCACCGGTGGACCGGCAGCGTTTCCTGGCGGTCGCCCCGGACGTGGCGATCGGCACCCTGATCGGGCACCGGGAGTCCGAGCTGCGGCAGGCCCGGGCCGAGATGCACCGGCTGATGGACGCCTTCCGGGAGGCCTCGCGCTACACGGACCCGGCGCACTCGGTGGAGGTGCTGACCGGCGGCGAGGCGATAGCCCAGCGGCTCGAGCACATCACCGAGACCAGCCAGTACCAGGTGCGCGGCTTCGACCGTCCGCCGTACATCCAGGACCCGGTGGCGCCGATGCCGCTGCAGCGGCACCGGCTGCGCGAGGGCGTGAAGTTCCGGACGGTCTACGACCGGGAGGCGGTGGCCTGGCCGGGCCGGCTGGAGAAGAACATCCTGGTCGGGGTCGCGGACGGCGAGGAAGCGCGGGTCCGGCCGACGCTCCCGATGAAGATGATCATCTCGGACGACCGGATGGCGGTCATCCCGATCAGCGTCGGCGACAGCGTGCTGGACGCCGCCTACGTCATCCACCCCTCGGCGCTGCTCCAGGCGCTGGACACGCTGTTCGAGGCGGAGTGGGAGCGGGCCGTCCAGCTGCAGGCCGCGATCGGCACCGGGGACGCGTCGCCGGAACCGGAGGCCGACCACCGCAAGCTGCTGGGCCTGCTGGCCGCCGGGCTCACCGACGAGTCGATCGCCCGCTCGCTGGGCTGGAGCGCGCGGACCACCCAGCGGCGGCTGCAGAGCCTGATGCGCTCGCTGGGCGCCACCACCCGCTTCCAGGCCGGCATGGCGGCCCGGGAGCGGGGGTGGCTGTAACCCGCCGGGGGCTCAGCTCCAGGGGCTGAGGGAGGACCAGCGGCCGTCCGGGCCGCGCTCGACGCGCTGCAGGCCGACCACCGCGGAGCGGTTCAGCCGCCCGTAGATGTGCGGGAAGAGCACGCCTGGGGTGGCGCCGGGCGGCGGGGCACCGTGCGGGGCCTCCCACTTGACCATCGGCTCCACCAGCGACTCCTCGATCAGCAGCACCATCAGCGGGTCGGGGATGTCGGCGAAGAAGGCGTTGGCGACCGCGAGCGCCGTCTGCTCGTCCGCCGAGCAGTGGATGAACCCGTCGGTGAGCAGCGAGGCGGTGGCGTACGGACGGCCGGGGTCGGCCAGCCAGTCGTCCAGGGGGGCGAGGTGGAGGATCATGTCTCCTTTTCTACCCGTTGTCTCCGGTTTGGTCCTGATCGGTCGTCATCGGCGGGTGGTCGAGGGGGCCCGGGTGCGGGGTGCGGGGTGCGGGGTGCGGGGTGCGGGGTGCGGGGTCCGGGTTCCAGGGTTCGGGGCTTCGGGGTCCGGGGCTTCGGTGCCCGGGGCTTTGGCGCCCGAGGCCTCGGAGGCCGCTTTCAGAGCCCGGCGACCTTGGCGGAGGCGGAGATCTCGTACACCAGGGTGAGGGTGCGGCGGGCGCCCGGGCCGAGCGGGACGTCCCAGCGGACGATGCCCTCGGCGTCGAAGGCGTCCGGTGCCGGGGAGCACTCCTCCTTGCGCAGCCGGACCTCGACCGCCGACACCTCGGAGACCGGCACCCGCTCACGCACCGTCACGATCCGCTCGTCGTGCTCCTCCGGGCCGGAGAAGCGGGACAGGTGCAGCCGCACGGTGCGAGTGGTGGTCTGGCGCCCGGTGAGGCCGGCGGTGGCCTGGCGCTCCTCGGTCTCGCGGACCACCCGGTAGCCGTCCGAGCTGCCGAAGGAGAGCTCGGCGTCGGCACCGGTGGCGGTGAAACGCAGCTCCCCGCGCCCGGTGAAGCCGCTGCCGCGGACCAGCTCGACCGGGCCGGCCAGCAGCGGGTGCCCGGCCGCGTTGCGGAACCGGACCACCTGGGTGACCAGCGGGGACAGCTCCGGGGCGCAGGCGTACTCGCTGCTCCCCGGGCCGGTGAAGGCACCCAGCGGCACCCGGTGCGCCCGGCCGTCGGAGGGCACGGTGGCGGGGGCGGGCGCGGGCAGCACCCGGACCTCGCCGCCGTCGTCCACGCCCGGGACCTCGGAGGTCGGACCGAGCTCGCTGATCGCCTCCTCGCGCAGCTCGACCTCGACTGTGCGGCGCTCCTCGTCGGTGCGCTCGCGCAGCACCAGGACGTCCTCGGCGACGGCCGGCGGGTCGGTGGCGAGGGCGGAGCGGGCGGTGGAGAAGGTGAGCCTGGCGTTCGTCCAGTCCTCGCCGGTGCGCTGCCAGACCACCGCCTCCGACTCCAGGCGCAGGCTGCCGCCGTCCAGGGTCGCGCGGTAGGACGGGCGCCAGAGCGCGCAGGGCACCAAGTGGGAGACGGTCAGCTCGGCCGGACCGGGCTGCGCCGCCTCGACGGTCAGGTCCAGGTGGGCGGTCAGCTCGGCCGGGTCCTCCTCGGCCTCGTCCAGGGCGGTCAGGGCCTGTGAGCGTTCCTGCTCCAGGCGGCGCAGCCGGGAATGGGTGGCGCGCAGCTCCTCGCCGTAGCGCTCGCGCTCGGCGTCCACCCGGTCCAGCTCGCGGGACCAGCGGGTGCGTTCGAGCTCGCCGACGCCGGCTCCCTCGCCGATCTCGCGCAGCAGGTCGGCGGAGAGCTGGGCGAGCAGGGCCAGCCGGGCCTCCAGCCGGGCGCGGGTCTGGTCGGCCAGACGGCTCTCGGCGTCCAGCCGGTGCAGCCGGTGGCGCAGTTCGGAGTCGTCCGGGCCGGGCGGCAGCGGGGCGGGCGGCGCCCAGGTGCGCACCAGCCGGGCGTCCAGCACGCGGACGCCGGGGGTGGCGGACTCGGCGCGCAGAGTGCGGTCGACTGCGAGGGCGGTGAGCGGGCCGAGCCGCAGCCGCTGGACGCCCGCGGCCAGGTTGACCGTTGTGGTGCGCTCGACCTGGCTGCGGTCCTCCAGGCAGGTGACGGCGGTGACGGGGAGGGGCCCGGGCTCTGCGGGCATGTGTCCGGCGGTGTCTCCGGTCGTGGTCAGTTCCTCCGGGGTCATGGTCAGTTCCTCCGGTTTCCGCCGACGATGGCCTTTCCGGCCGGGATCTTGATCAGGTAGCCGCCGTCCAGTTCGGTGCTGCCGCCCGGCGGCAGGTCGACCCGCCAGAGCCGGGTGCTGGGCGGGCAGTCCGGCGTGGAGACGGCCGGGGCGTGCCAGTCGGACCGCTCCTCGATCCGGATCTCGGCGTCGGAGGTGACCGGCACGCGCTCGCGGACCTCCACCGTGACGGCGCGGCCGAGCCGGTTCGCGAGCCGGACGTGCACCCGGTGGTCGAGCACGGTGCTGTTGCCCTTCAGCATGCCCGTCGTGGACTCGCGCAGCTCGGTGCGGCGCGCCACCTCGATGCTCTCGGTGACGCCGGTGCCCAGGCGCCGCACGCCGCCGGGCGCCAGGGTGGGCAGGGCGGCGGTGAGCAGGAACTCGTCGTCCACGGTGACCTCGACCGGGCCCGCCAGGACGGCGCGGTCGGTGCGGTTGGCGAGCACCAGGGTCGCGTACACCTTCTCCTCGACAGCGGGGACGGTGACGTACTCGGGGCGGACGGTGAGCGGGATCTCGTCCACGGTGACGGTGTGCCAGGTGCCGTCGGACGGGATGTCGGCGGGGGCGGCGGCGTCGAAGCGGTGGTCGAAGGAGCCGGCCGACTGGCGTGGCGGGACGCCGTGGCGGGGGAGGGCGAGGCGGCGGATCTGCTCGCCCGGGTTGCCGCCGGGCAGGGTCCACTCCAGCTCCTCGCGCTCGAGCCGCTCGGGGCGGGGGTGCAGGGCGCCGCGCCGGGTGGTGGGCTCGTCGGGGCCGGCCAGGACGAGGTCGGGGTAGTCGAGCAGGGTGGCGTTCGGGGCGAGGCCGCGCGGCGGGGGCGGTGCGGCGGGGCTGCCCGCGCGTCGGCGGGCGCGGAGGGCCGGTGCCGCCTGCGCCGAAGGGAGGCCGCCCGGGGCCTGCGGGACCGGGGCCGCGGCGGGTGCCACGGGGGCGGGCGGCGGGGGGCCGCCGTAGCCGGCGAAGCCACCCGGGGCGGGCGGGGGCATCGGGGCGGACATCGGTGCGGGGGCCGGTGCGGTCGTCGGCGCGGGCGCCCGGGCGGGCGTCGGCTCGTCGGCGCTCAGGCTGCCGCCACCGCCGTACGGGCCGTAGGCCGCGGGCGGGGCGTCCTCCACGGCGGCGAAGGCCTCGGGACGGGGGCCGGTGGGGCGGGCGCCGCCGACCCGGGGACCGGCCGACCCGGGGCCGGCGAGGCGGGCGGCGCGCGGTGGGACCGGGGGCGGCACCGCGGTCCTGCGGCGGTCCTCGCCGCGGGCCCGGCGGAGCGGGGCGTCGGCGCCGGCCGCGTCGTAGCCGGTGAAGAGGTCGGAGAGGCCGGCCGGGGGTTCGCGCCAGCCGGAGGGCGGCGGGGTGGGCTGGCTGCGGCCGATCCGCAGCGACGCCAGCCGGGGCAGGTCGGTGCGGCGGTCGAGGTCGGCGGTGGAGAGGGCGAGGCGTACGCCCGTCCAGTCCTCGCCGGTGCGCTGGGCGACGCTCGCCCGCAGGACGAGCCGGCCGGCGTCGGAGCCGCTGCGGTAGGACAGGCGGTAGGCGGGCACCCAGCGGGCGGCAGGGACGCCGTACTCCAGCTCGAGGTCGAGGGTCTCGGGTTCGTGCGCTGGGGCGGCGCTGTCGGGGGTGGAGGTGGTGAGGGTGGTGCTGTCGGGGGTGGAGGTGGTGCTGTCGGGGGTGGTGAGGGTGAGCAGGACGGTGGCGGCGGTCGCGACCGGCTGGATCCGTTCGGCGGTGGACGCCCGCTCCAGCCGGTCGGCCGCCAACTCGCGCTCGTGGTCAGCGAGTTCGATCTCCTGGTTGAGCTGCTCGGCGCGCTCCTGGAGGTGGGTCAGTCGCTCGTCGACGAAGTCGGCGAGCTCCAGCCACGCCTCGGCGGGCGTGCGGCGCAGCGGATCCTCAGGCCGGTGCTGCGGTGGTACGGCGCGCAGGGCGGCGGTGTCGGCGATCGCGGCGAGGACCAGTCGGCGGCGCTCGGCGAGGGCGCTGCGGCGCTCGGTGACATCGTCCAACTCCCGTTGGAGCTCCGGGAGTTCCTCCGGCGTACGGAGCTCGGCGAGCTGCTCGAGCCGGGCCTCGGTGACCGCGGTGCCGGCCGGTCCGGCGAGCACCCGGGCGCGCAGCGAGCGGCCGTCCAGGGACGCGGGCAGGCCGGTCAGCCGCAGCCGCCCGCCGCGCGGGACCGGGACGGTGGCCCGGCGGCGGCACACCGCGCCCTCCGCGTACACCACCACGGAGTCCAGGACGGACGGGTGGGCCGGTACGGCCGGCGGTTTCGTCTGCCCCGCCCGGTCGCTGTGCTGATCGTCCATGCGCAACCCCTTCGTTCGCGTGTCGCCCGCCGCGTGGTGCTGGTCGGTGCCGCTCGTCTGCTCGTCTGCTCGTTCGCTGCGTTCGCTCGTCCGGGCTTTCCCCGGGCGGCCAGTCTGCCCGGCTTCGGTACGGGCGTCGCCGGATTTCCCGGGTGCGGCGTGTGCACTGGAGGGGACGGGGGCGGGGCCGTCGCGGTTGCCGGGCCCGGGGCTGTCCTTGTGGTCGCCGGTGGTCGTCGGTGGTCGCTGGGTGGCAGGTGGGGACTTCGGTGCGGCGGATGAGGGAGGATGGGGCGCGGGTGCTCCCGGACGGTCCCGGCACCTGTCGAGAATCGTGATGAGGAGAGCGACCCGCCATGCGCACTGCCGTCGTCGTCGGCACCGGACTGATCGGCACCTCCGCCGCGCTCGCCCTGACCGCCCGCGGCCTGACCGTCCACCTGGAGGACGCCGACCCGGACGCCGCCCGCACCGCCGCCTCGCTCGGCGCGGGCCTCGCCGAACCGGCCGACGGCCCGGTCGACCTGGCGATCATCGCCGTCCCGCCGGCCCTGGTCGGAAAGGTGCTCGCCGACTGCCAGCGCCGCAACCTGGCGCACTGGTACACGGACGTCGCCAGCGTGAAGGCCGGCCCCGGCAGCGAGATCGCCGCGCTCGGCTGCGACACCGTCCACTACATCGGCAGCCACCCGATGGCCGGCCGCGAGCGCTCCGGCCCGCTGGCCGCCCGCGCCGACATCTTCGAGGGCCGCCCCTGGGTGCTCACCCCGACCGCCGACACCGACACCGAGACGCTCAACGCCGCGCTGGAGCTGGTCGCGCTCTGCGGTGCGATGCCGATCGTGATGGACGCCGCCGAGCACGACCGGGCCGTCGCCCTCGTCTCGCACGCTCCGCAGCTGGTGGCCTCGCTGGTCGCGGCCCGGCTGGAGAACGCCGACGAGACCGCCATAAGGCTCTCCGGCCAGGGCGTGCGCGACGTCACCAGGATCGCCGCCTCCAACCCCGGCATGTGGGTCGACATCCTCGCCGCCAACGCGGGCGCCGTCGCCGACATCCTGGACGAGGTCGCCCTCGACCTCGGCCGCACCGTCAGCGCGCTGCGCGCCCTGGAGGCGACCGAGGAGGGCGAGCGCCGGGCGGGCGCGGCCGGGATCGAGGCGGTCATGCGGCGCGGGAACACCGGCCAGGCCCGGATCCCCGGCAAGCACGGCGCTCCTCCCACCCGGTACGAGACGGTGGCGGTCGTCCTCGGCGACCAGCCGGGCGAGCTGGGCCGGCTGTTCGGTGAGGTCGGCGACGCCGGGGTCAACATCGAGGACGTCGTCATCGAGCACTCGACCGGGCAGCAGGTCGGCTTCGTCCAACTGTCGGTGGCGCCGACGGCGGTCAAGCGACTGGTGAAGGCGCTGCGGACGAGCGGGTGGAACGTTCGGGACTGAGGCCCTCCGGGGATTGTTCGTGCGGGGTTCGTGCGGGGATTGTTCGTGAGGCGCTGTTCGTGAGGGCGGCGGGGCTCGGCGCGGGGGTGGGCGGGGCCCGGGTGGGCGGCGGAGTCCGTCCCGGCGGCGGTCCATTAACCTTGAGGGAGACAAATCCCCGGCCGTCCGCCTGCGCAGGCTTCGGCTCCCATGCTCAGAGAGAGGTTCGCCCAGTGGACACTGCCGACCGAGCGCACGTCCCGGTCGTCGTCGCCATCGACGGACCCTCCGGCTCCGGCAAGTCGACCGTCTCGCGGGCGGTCGCCGCCCGGCTGGGCCTGAGCTTCCTGGACACCGGCGCCATGTACCGGGCGATGACCTGGTGGATGCTGGCCAACGACGTCGACGTCGCCGACCCGGAGGCGGTCTCCGTCGCGTGCGGCAAGCCGGTGATCGTCTCGGGCACGGACGCCGACGGCCCCACCATCACGGTGGACGGTCAGGACGTCTCCGGCCCGATCCGCGGACCCGAGGTGACGGCGCAGGTCAGCGCCGTGGCCGCGGTGCCGGCGGTCCGAGCCCGGCTGGTGGAGCTGCAGCGCGGCTGCGCCGAGGTCGCCGAGCGCGGCATCGTCGCCGAGGGCCGGGACATGGGGACCGTGGTCTTCCCGGACGCCACCGTCAAGGTCTTCCTGACCGCCTCCGAGGAGGCCCGGGCCGCGCGCCGGGCCGCCGAGCTGCGCGCCAAGGGCGTGGACGAGGCGACCATCACCGCGATGGCCGCCGACCTCGCCCGCCGGGACGCCGCCGACTCCTCCCGGGAGACGGCCCCGCTGGCCCAGGCCGCGGACGCGGTCCTGGTGGACACCAGCGACCTCACGCTGGAGCAGGTGATCGACCGGATCGCCGCGCTGGTGGAGGAACGGGCCGGGCTGTCGTCGGTCTGACCGGCGGCTGCCGTCGGACGACTGCCGGCCGGGCTGCTGTCGGGCCGGCTGTGGTCGGTCCGGTTGTTGCAAGGTCCGGCTGTGGTCGGTCCGGTCGTTGCCGGGCCTGACCAGCACTGAGTGAACCGTGGGCCGTCGAGGCGCCGCGGAAACAACCATCGCGCTGCCCCGAGCGGGGCAGGTACGCACGGCACGCCCCTGGGAAGGGCCGGGCCGGGAAACGGAACAGACGAACATGACCGCAGAGCACTCCACCGCCGACCACGGCGGACTGGACGCCGCCGACTACGCCGAGTTCATGGCCCTCGCCGCCGAGGAGGGCTTCGACGTCGACGGCTTCGACGCCGTGGACGGCGCCGAGCACGTCCGGCTGCCGGTGCTGGCCGTGGTGGGCCGCCCGAACGTCGGCAAGTCGACCCTGGTGAACCGCATCATCGGCCGCCGCGAGGCCGTCGTCGAGGACAAGCCGGGCGTCACCCGCGACCGGGTCACCTACGAGGCCAGCTGGAACGGCCGCCGCTTCAAGGTGGTCGACACCGGCGGCTGGGAGATCGACGTCCTCGGCATCGACGCCATGGTGGCCGCCCAGGCCGAGCTGGGCATCGAGCAGGCCGACGCGGTGCTGTTCGTCGTGGACGCCACGGTCGGTGCCACCGACACCGACGAGGCGCTGATCAAGATCATCCGGCGGGCGGGCAAGCCGACCGTCCTGTGCGCCAACAAGGTCGACGGCCCGTCCACCGAGGCCGAGGCCGCCTACCTGTGGTCGCTGGGCCTGGGCGAGCCTTTCCCGGTCTCCGCCCTGCACGGCCGCGGCTCGGGCGACCTGCTGGACGCCGTCATGGACGCGCTGCCCGAGGCCCCGCCGCAGACCTTCGGCGACGCCGCCCCCGGCGGCCCGCGCCGGGTCGCGCTGATCGGCCGCCCGAACGTCGGCAAGTCCAGCCTGCTGAACAAGGTCGCCGGCGAGGAGCGGGTGGTCGTCAACGAGCTGGCCGGCACCACCCGCGACCCGGTCGACGAGATGATCGAACTCGGCGGCAAGACCTGGAAGTTCGTGGACACCGCCGGTATCCGCCGCCGGGTCCACCTGACGGCCGGCGCCGACTTCTACGCCTCGCTGCGCACCTCCGCCGCGCTGGAGAAGGCCGAGGTCGCGGTCGTCCTGATCGACGCCAGCGAGACCCTCGCCGAGCAGGACACCCGGATTATCTCCATGGCCGTCGAGGCCGGGCGCGCCGTCGTCATCGCCTACAACAAGTGGGACCAGCTGGACGAGGAGCGCCGCTACTACCTCGAGCGCGAGATCGAGCGCGACCTCGTCCAGGTGCAGTGGGCCCCGCGGGTCAACGTCTCGGCCAAGACCGGCCGGCACATGGAGAAGCTCGTCCCGGCGATCGAGACCGCGCTGGACGGCTGGGAGACCCGCATCCCGACCGCGCGCCTGAACGCCTTCCTCGGCGAGCTGGTGGCCGCGCACCCGCACCCGATCCGGGGCGGCAAGCAGCCGCGCATCCTGTTCGGCACCCAGGCGGGCACCCGTCCGCCGCGCTTCGTGCTCTTCGCCTCGGGCTTCCTGGAGGCCGGCTACCGGCGCTTCATCGAGCGCCGACTGCGTGAGGAGTTCGGGTTCGTGGGGACGCCGATCTCGATCTCGGTGCGGGTCCGGGAGAAGCGCAAGAAGAAGTAGTGGTCGGCAGTAGTCGGCAGTAAGGGGAGGGGAGCCGGGCGACCGGCTCACGGCCGGAGGGCCTCGTCACGGTGGTGGCGGGGTCCTTCGGCGTTTCTGTGCGCGGGGTGGGGCGGTGTGGGTGTCGGGCCGTGGGGCGGGGGGTGAGGGGGGCCCGGGTGTGTCAGTGGAGGTCGCCGTTGCGGCCCGGGGGGAGGGAGAGCATCTGGCGGTGCCGACCGCCGGTGGACGGGGCGGTGGCGAGCCCGGTGGCGGTACCCATCACCGGGGACGGGGCGGGCGGCGCGGGCGGGGCGGGCGCGGGTACGGACATCGCGTGCGGGACCGGGCCGAGGTAGCCGGCCGCGACCCAGCCCTGGCCGTTGGTGAACTGGGCCGCGCCGCTCGCCGGCTGGGCCGGGGGAGGGATGGAAGCGGGGACCGCGGCGGTGTGGCCGGAGCCGTCGTTGGCGGGCGCGGGGACAGGCGCGGGGCCGGCGGGCTCGGGGTGACTGCCGGGGTGGTTGCTGGCGTGGCTGCCGGGATGGGCGGCGTGGGGGTGGCTGTGGTGGCCGCCGTGGGGGCTGTGCTGGTGGCTGCCGGCGTGATGACCGTTGTGGTGCCCGGAGGCCGCGCCGGTGCCGTGCGCCTGGGACGACATGAACTGGGGGAGGCCCGGCGCCTGACCCGCGAGGGTGTGGAAGGCCTGGTGCTGCGGCGGGTACGGGCGCTGCTCACCGAACAAGGGGTAGCCGTCGCGGACCGCGAAGCCGGTGAACGCCAGGTCCTCCTCGCCCGTACGGTCGCCGGGCAGGGCGCGGAAGAGGCGCCGGTACTCGGAGTACAGCTCGTCGTAGATCGGCGTGGTGGAGTGCGGGTGCTCGGCGTCGTACGACGGGCGCATGCCCGGGATCGAGCGGGGGGCGGTGGTGGAGCGGCCGGGGGAGGCGGAGACGCCGTAGCTGTACACGTAGGGGCCAACGAGCGAGAGGGGGCGGGGGATGCGGGGCGCTCATGCGGGGAGCTCATGCGTGATGCTCATGGGCGCGGCCCGGCGACGTCATGAGTGGCGCTCATGGGACATGGTCATGAGAGGAGCTCATGGCCGGTGTCATGAGAGGGACTCATGAGGGTGGTCATGAGAGGAGCTCATGGGGCGGGGCCGCATGAGTGGGCCTCATGGGCGGCGCTGGTCATGAGCCCGGCTCATGGGGGGCGTATGAACGGAGCTCATGTCGGGTGCCCGCGAGGTGCGGGCCCGCGCCGGAGGCGGCCCGAGTGGCGAGGGGAGGCCGCCGTCCGGCGCGTAAGGGGCGGGCAGGCGGATCAGGTGCCGGCCAGCGGGAGGGAGGCGGCGACCACCTGGCCCAGCGCCACCGCCCGCTCGAGCGCCTGGCGCAGCAGGTCCTCGCGGGGCTGGCGGCCGACCATGCCGGCCGGGACGGCGTACATGGTCACCTCGGAGAGCTGGCTCGCCGCCATCCGCCAGGCGTCGGTGACCTGGAGCGGCTGGTGCGCCTGCCACCAGCCGGTGCTGCCACCGGCCGCGGCGGGCTGCAGGATCGCGTGCAGCTTGCCCATCGCGACCAGGACCGACCAGCCGGGCAGCTGCTCCGGGGTCTCGTCCAGGTCGGTGACGGGCTGGAAGCCGGCGTCCTGGAGGAGGTCGAGGAACTCGTCCTCGCCCGAGGTGCTGCCCGGACGGCCGACCGGGCCGGTGGGCTCGACCACCAGCGAGGCGTGACCGACCTTGCCGTGCAGGACCAGTCCGCAGGTGATGCCGAGGATGGCGGCCTGGCCGGGGGCGGCCGGCTGGGGCACGGAGTCGGCCGCACCGGCCGGTACGGGGGCGGCCGGCGAGGAGACGGGGACGGCGAGGTCCGGGGCGCGGGTCTGGGCCTGGCTGATGCTGCGGACGGCGCCGGCCAGCTGCTCCTCGGAGACCGGGACCACCTGCGAGGGGATGCAGCGGGCGTGGGCGAAGGCGAGCACGGCGGTCTCGTCGCCGACGAACAGCACGGTGCTGGTGGGCTCCACGTGCGTGTCGCCGGGGGTGCGGCAGGAGGTGCACTCGTAGCTGTCGGGGGCGCGGTCGCCGCCCAGTAGGCGGTCGGCCTCGTCGTCGCCGATCTCGGACCGGACCTCGTCGCTGACGTCGAGCATGCGCGGCACAGGGTCTCCTCGGATGGGTGCGGATGGGGCTTCGGGGGCGGACACGGGGAGCTCGACATGACCAACGGGCCCTTGTGTCAGGCGTCACGGGTGCCCGTCGAGGCTGACGGGAATTGCCCCGGATCCGACCGCACCGCGTGTTCTCGTGGTCGCAATCTGTCGATGTCGGTGACGGGACTGCCGGAATGAAACGGTGAGGTGAGTCACGCGGCGACGATGTTTGATCTAGGAATCAACGGCTAAAGCGGACATTTCGGGCAAGATTGTGTGGGTCTTACCGCCGGTAACCCTTGGCTGAGCTGGGCAGACCGTTCGAGTTTTGAAATCCCCGCCGACCGGCTCGTAGCTTCTTGGTCGGCGCAACGAGCGCCACCCGGGTTCACCCCCGACGCACAGCCCCCCCGGTCCGCCGGGCGTGGCAGGTGCCCGCCGACGCGATCGCTCGAACAGATCGTCGGCGAGCGGCTGGGTGGCCGGGGCGGCAGCGGCACGTCCGACACGTGCACGGCCGCCCCACGGACGCGGCAAGCGAACGCGGCCCCTGACGGGGTCTGGTTCCGCATGCCCGCCCGGGGCTGTCGAGAGGAACCTCATGACTTTCCGTAACGAGACCGCCGCTGCCACCACCTCCACCGCCACCAAGCGCAACCGCGTCCGGATGGCTGTCGTGGCGGGCGCCGCTGTCGCGGCCCTGCCGGTGGCCGGCCTCGTCACGGCCACCTCGGCCTCCGCTGCCTCCGTCGCCACCTGGGACGCTGTCGCCCAGTGCGAGAGCGGTGGCAACTGGGCCATCAACACCGGCAACGGCTTCTACGGCGGTCTGCAGTTCACCTCCAGCACCTGGGCCGCCTACGGTGGCACCGCCTACGCCGCGCAGGCCAACCTGGCCACCAAGGCGCAGCAGATCGCCGTCGCCGAGAAGGTCCTCGCCTCTCAGGGCCCGGGCGCCTGGCCCGTCTGCTCCGTCAAGGCCGGCCTGACCAAGGGCGGCGCCCCGGCCGCCGTCGACACCTCGGCGGGCTCGACCGCCGCGAAGCCGGCTGCCCCGGCCGCCAAGCCCGCCACCCCGGCCGCCAAGCCGGCGCAGGCCCCGAAGGCCGCCGCGCCCAACGCCGACGCCGCGCCGAAGGCCGCCGCCCCCAAGGCCGACAAGGGTGCCAACACCTGGACCGGCTCGAACGACGCCAAGCCGGCCAAGGGCAACTACACCGTCAAGTCCGGTGACACCCTGAGCTCCATCGCCGCCGCGCGGGGCCTGGACTGGCACGACGTGTACAAGAACAACGCCAAGGTCATCGGTGGCAACCCGGACCTGATCTTCCCGGGTCAGACCCTGAGCATCTGAGGCCTCGGGGCCCTGAGCCCCGAGCCTCCGAGCCCCCGAGGCTCCGTGAGCGGCCGACACCTGCTGCTCCGGCCTCACCGGCTCCGGCTTCCACGGCCGCTCCTCCCTCGCGCGGGTACTCCGCCGAGTGGAGGAGCGGCCGTCGGCGTTCCCTGGCGGGTGGAGTGGGACGCCCCTAGGGTCGGCTGCCATGCCGCATGCGTGTGAGGAAGGTCGGGGCGTCGGCCGGGTCGTGCTGCGGGCCGGTGCCGCCGTGGTGCTGGTGCTGGCCGTCGCCACGGGCGGGGTGCGGGCCGGCGCGGCCGTCCGCGTCGCGGACCTGGTCTGGGACGAGCTCGCCGACTGCGAGAGCGGCGGCGACTGGCAGGCGGACACCGGCAACGGCTACTACGGCGGGTTGCAGATCCGGCCGTCGACCTGGGAGGAGTCCGGCGGCCTGCGCTTCGCCGACCGGCCGGACCGCGCGGGCCGACGGGAGCAGACGACCGTCGGCGAGGAGATCATCCGGCGGCAGGGGTGGGAGGCCTGGCCTTCCTGCGCGCGGGAGTTGGGGCTGATCGGGGGCGGCACCGCAGGTGGAGGGACTGGGCCCGGGTAGGTGCCGGGTACGTTCCGGATGGTTCCCGGACGGGGGCGGTGCGGGAGGATGGTGAGGTGATCCAGGGCGAGCTGTTCGGTGATCTGCCCGGGGCCGCCGGGGCTTCCGGTGAGGCCGCGCGGGGGCCCGTCGAGCCCGCACCCGGCGCCGTCCTGCTCCCCGGCTGGCTGGACCTCGACGCCCAGCTGCGCCTGATCGCCGCCTGCCGGGAGTGGGCCCGCCCGCCGGCCGGCCTGCATGCGGTGCGGATGCCCACCGGCGGGATGATGTCCGTACGGATGGTGAGCCTCGGGTGGCACTGGTACCCGTACGGGTACCGGCGGGTCGCCGAAGACGGCGCTCCCGTCAAACCGTTCCCACCCGAGCTGGGCCGTCTCGCCCGCCGGGCCGTCGCCGACGCGTACGGGGACGCGCTGCCGGAGATCGCGGGCGCCGCGTCGTACGAACCGGACATCGCGATCGTCAACCACTACCCGCACGGCGCCAAGATGGGCCTCCACCAGGACCGCGACGAGCGGACGGACGCGCCCGTGGTCTCGCTCTCGCTCGGCGACCGCTGCGTCTTCCGGCTCGGGAACACCGAGACCAGGACCCGGCCGTGGACCGACCTGGAGCTGTGCAGCGGAGACCTGCTGGTGTTCGGCGGCCCGGCCCGCTTCGCGTACCACGGGGTGGTGCGCACGTTGCCCGGGACGGCGGAGCCGGAGCTCGGGCTGGTGGGGCGGCTCAACATCACGGTGCGGGAGTCGGGGCTGGGGGCGTAGCCGGGGGTACGTGCACGCCGACCCGCTCACCCGCTACTCGGTCGGCTGGCCACTCGGTTACTCGGTCACTCGGTTACTCGGTCACTCGGTTACTCGTTCGAGTGAACCGGAGGCTCGGAGCCGGTGAGCGGGAATGACCCGGGTCGCCAGAGAATTCGAGTGAGCTGGAGAATTCGATCGGAGTCCGCATCCGGAGGGATCGGAACTCGGAGAGGAAGCGTGCGCCCATGGGTACCCCCGTCGACGACCTTGTCGATCTGCTCGACCTCGAGCAGATCGAACTGAACATCTTCCGCGGCCGCAGCCCCGAGGAGGCGCTGCAGCGGACGTTCGGCGGCCAGGTCGCCGGGCAGGCGCTGGTCGCGGCGGGCCGCACGGTGGACGACCAGCGCCCCGTCCACTCGCTGCACGCCTACTTCCTGCGTCCCGGTGTGCCCGGGGTGCCGATCGTCTACCAGGTCGACCGGATCCGGGACGGCCGCTCCTTCACCACCCGCCGGGTGCTCGCGATCCAGGGCGGCCGGTCGATCTTCGCGCTCACCGCCGACTTCCACAGACCCGAGGAAGGCGGCATCGAGCACCAGCACCCGATGCCGCAGGTGGCCGCCCCCGAGGACTTGCCCAGCGCCCTGGAGGAGGTCGGCTCCCGGCTCGGCGAACTGCCCCCGTTCATCAGCCGCCGCCAGCCCTTCGACATCCGCTACGTCGACCGGCTGCGCTGGAACAAGGAGGACCTGGCCGGTGTCGAGGCGCGCAGCGGCGTCTGGCTGCGCACCAACGGCCCGCTGCCGGACGACCCGCTGATCCACGTCTGTGCCCTCACCTACGCCAGCGACATGACGCTGCTGGACGCCGTCCGGGCCCCCGTCGAGCCGCTGTGGGGCGAGCGGCACTTCGACATGGCCTCGCTGGACCACGCGATGTGGTTCCACCAGCCGTTCCGCACGGACGACTGGCTGCTGTACCAGCAGGAGTCCCCGATCGCGCACGGCGCGCGCGGCCTGGCACGCGGGCAGATCTTCGACCGCCACGGGCAGCTGGTGGTGTCGGTGGTGCAGGAGGGGCTCTTCCGGCCGCTGGCGCGTCGGGAGGGGTAGGCGCCATGCGATCCGCGGTGTGTTGCACGGTGTGTTCCGCGGTGGGTTCCGTGTTGTGCGGTGTGTCGGTGCGTTGCCGTCGTGTTGCGGTTTCGGCGGCTTCGGACCGGTGGGAATGATCCGCCCCGACGGGCGGCGTTGTGGATGACCGAGACGGGCGGCCCGAACAGCGGGCCGTCCGCGGACCGACCGGGAGGGTGGACCGATGACGGCGACGGCCGCGGAGGACTGGAAGCACTGGAGCGACGGGCGGGCCGCGTCCGTGAGCGCGCCGCACGGCCAGCTCGCGCTCACCGGCACGCACTGGCTGGAGCCCGAGCCCGCCGGGATCACCGGCCTGCCCGGGCAGTGGTGGGCCGACAGCGAAGGCGTCCGGCTCCGGGCGGCGGCGGGCGACGGGATCACGGTCGTCGGCACGGACGGCCCGGTGGACGGTGAGGTGCTGCTCCGTCCGGACACTGACCCGGCCGCCGACACCGCCACCCTGGGCGATCTGCTGCTCGTCCCGATCGAGCGCGAGGGCGAGCTGGCCCTGCGGGTCTTCGACCCGGCCTCGCCGCGCCGGGCCGCCTTCGCGGGCATCTCCGCCCACCCGTACGCGCCCGAGTGGGCCGTGCCCGCGGTCTTCACCCCGTTCGAGGACGACGAGGCCCGGTCGGTCGTGGTCCCGAACGCCGACGGCAAGGAGCGCCCGCTCGCCGTCACCGGGCAGATCGCCTTCACCGTGGCCGGCGAGCACCGCACGCTGACCGTCAGCCGCTCGGGCAACCGCCTCAGCGGGGTGATCGCCGACGCTAGCAGCGGCATCGACACCTACCGCTTCCGCTTCATCACCCTTCCGGCGCCGGATGCCGACGGCCGTACGGTCCTCGACCTCAACCGGGCCTACCTGCCGCCGTGCGCCTTCTCGGACCACTTCATCTGCCCGTTCCCGCCGCCGGGCAACCGACTGGACTTCGCCGTGGAGGCGGGGGAGAAGCAGGTGCTGACCCGGTAGGGCGGCAGCGGTCGGGGCAGGGCTGGGTCGAGGGCGCGCCCCCGATACGGGGACGCCCCCCGATACGGGGACGCCCCCCGATACGGGGACGCCCCCCGGTGCGGGGACGGCCAGGGGCGGGGCGGAGCATGGGAACCATGTCGAACGATCAACATTCCACCTCCGCCGCGCCGGCGGACGCGGCGACCGCCGACGTGCCCGCCGACGCTGCCGCGGAGGCCGTCGGCCCGCTACCGGACGACCCGGTGGCCACCGACGCGCCGTGGTACCGGCGGGCCTTCGCCGACCTCAGCCCGCTGCGCGACCACGCCGACTACCGCCGGGTCTGGCTCGGCCAGGCCGTCTCCTCCGTCGGCCAGCAGATGACGGCCGTCGCCGTATCCGTCCAGGTCTACGACCTGACCGGCTCCGCCTTCGCGACCGGCCTGGTCGGCATCTTCTCCCTCATACCGCTGGTCGCCTTCGGCCTCTACGGCGGCGCGATCGCCGACACCGTCGACCGGCGCCGGCTCGGCCTGATCGGCTCGGCGGGCCTGGCAGCCGTCTCCGCCGTCCTGGCCGCGCAGGCCCTGGCCGGACTCGGCGCGGTCGCCGTCCTGTACGTCGCCGTCGCCGTCCAAGCCGGGTTCTTCGCCCTCAGCTCGCCCGCCCGCTCCGCGATGATCCCCCGCCTGGTGCCCACCCACCAGCTCCCCGCCGCGAACGCCCTGAACACCGTCAGCATGAACCTCGGCCTCACCGTCGGCCCCATGCTCGGCGGCGTCCTCATCGGCGCGTACGGAGCCCAGGCCGCCTACCTGCTCGACACCGTCGCCTTCACCGGCACCCTCTACGCGATGTGGCGCCTGCCCGCCATGCGCCCGCTCGGCGACCGCAAGGGCCGCGCCTCCGTCCTCGACGGCCTCCGCTTCCTGCGCGAGCAGCCCAACCTGCGCACCAGCTTCCTCGCCGACCTGGCCGCGATGGTCTTCGGCATGCCGCGCGCCCTCTTCCCCGCCATCGCGGTCACCTTCTACGGCGGCGACGCCGGCACCGTCGGCCTGCTGGTCTCCGCCCCGGCCGTGGGCGCCCTGGTCGGCGCGCTCTTCTCCGGCTGGGTCGGCCGCGTGCACCGCCAGGGCGTCGCCGTCCTCGCCGCCGTCGCCGCCTGGGGCCTCGCCATCGCCGCCTTCGGCGCCCTCCACAACCTCTGGCTCGGCCTCCTGCTCCTCGCGGTCGCGGGCTGCGCGGACACCGTCAGCATGATCTTCCGCAACACGATGATGCAGGTCGCCGCCCCCGACGAGATGCGCGGCCGTCTCCAGGGGATCTTCATCGTCGTCGTGGCCGGCGGCCCCCGCCTCGGCGACTTCGAGTCCGGCACCGTCGCCGCCCTCACCAACCCCGCCACCTCCGTGGTCAGCGGCGGCCTCGCCTGCGTCGCCGCCGTCCTCCTCCTCGCTGCCCGCCGCCCCGCCTTCCTCACCTACGACGCCCGCCACCCGACCCCCTGACCCACCCCCGCCCCGAACCTGGCAGCGAGCACCCCTAGACGTGCTGTATTGTTTTCCACGTCGCCGGGACAACCGGAGACAAGGTCGAGAAGCCCACGGCAGAGCCCCCCAGGCTCCCGCTGCAGGCGCCGAGACCACGGGACGTGGCGCAGCTTGGTAGCGCACTTGACTGGGGGTCAAGGGGTCGCAGGTTCAAATCCTGTCGTCCCGACGTAAAGTCGCAGGTCAGAGGCGGTTTGCTCGCATAGAGCAGGCCGCCTCTGGCGGTTTTCGGACGCGACAAACAGTGATATTTGCCGTTTCAGCGACGTTGAGATCCAAGGCGATTCATTGCTGCTGGCCGGGGAATCGAAGGATCGAGTTGCAGGTTTCGATCGATTCGTCGATTTGGGTGCCTGTAGCGCACTTGACCGGGCGAAACATGGGGTCAAGTGGGTAACCTCCCTGCGGGTGCGCCAGATTGACGGATTGTCGGCAAGATCGTCAGGTGGCGTAGAGGCTGCCGATCGCGGCTCCTCTTGGGTGATTTCGGATACTTTCCGTCACCAGCGGCGTGGGAGCTGCCCGGTGACGTGGAGTTGCTCGATGAGGTGCCGGGTGAGCGCCTCGCCGGCTTTGATGAGCGAGCGGATGTCCGGGTGCAGGTAACGCTGCGTGGTCGTGACTTCTTTGTGGCCTGCGATCAGCTGGAGGACGTGGAGCGGGATGCCGGCGTCCGCCATCCATGTGAGCCCTGTGTGGCGCAGGTCGTGGCGTCGGAGGTGTTCGTAGCCGAGGTCGTGGGTGACGTCGTCCCAGTGGGTGGCGTCACGCAGGACGGCGGTGCTGATGCGGCCGCCGCGTGGGCCGGTGTAGAGGCGTGCGTCGGGGTCGCCGCGGGTGGCCCGGAGCCGCCGGGTGATCAGTGGCCGCAGTGGTTCGATGATGGGGATGAGGCGGGCGGTGCCGCCTTTGGTGTGTTTGTCGACGAGGCCGCCGGGTGCTGGGGTGGTCTGGCGGCGGCAGGTCAGGATCCAGTTGGAGGTGTCGATGTCGCAGGCGCGGACGCCGGAGACCTCGCCGATGCGGGTGGCGGTGCAGGCGCCGTGGATGACGACGTCGCCCCAGCCGCGGTAGTGGTTGTAGGAGGCGTCGACGAGGGCGTCGGCGAGCTCGGTCAGGGCGTCCCAGTCGCGTATCGCGAGGGCGCGGGGATCGAGCAGTTCGTCCTCGGCCTTCTTGAATTCGCGTTGCCAGCCGGTGACACGGGCGGGCGCCCGGTCGAGGATGCCGTCGACGACGGCCTGTTCGAGGATCCGGGTAAGCATGGCGAGGGTGTTCTTGATGGTGGAGCGGTTGCAGCCGTCGGCGATCCAGCTGAGCACCGCCGTGGTCATCGCGCCGGTGGTGATCAGGCGGAGGGGGAGGTGTCCGAGATCGGGCTTGATCCGCAGACGCCATCCGGCGAGGTACGGGACGTGGGTGGTGGTCTCGAGGCCGCCGAGGATGATCGCGAGCCGGCGTTCGACGTACTCCGTCAGTGGCATGGACGCCACCGAAGGAAGCAGAGGGCTGCCGGTGGCGTCGGCCAGAATGGTCAGCCACTGGGTGATCAGTGTCGGGTCGAGTCCGTTGCGGACGGCTTCGGCAAGGAACTTGGCCCAGGCGTGGGTCTGGGCCGGGGCGGCCGGACTGGACGGCCGGCGGGCGTCGGTGAGCGGGGCGAAGTGTGCGGTGGCGTGCCGGGGCCGACTAGCGGCAGGCGACGCCACTGCGGGGCCGACGATCGGCTGGATGCGGTCGGTGCCGAGTGCTTCGGGTGGAGATTCTGATGTGGTCATAGGTCATGATCGCGCCTGAATCATTGACCGTTTGATGCCTTCATGGTGTCATTGCTTCATGCTATACGGGACGCCGGCGCTGCAGGAAATCGATCAAGCCGTTCTGGGTGAGATCTCGGAGATGCGGGAACGACTGCGCCTGCACCTGCGAACGCCGCGGCGGTGGGAGGGGCAGTTGCGGCGCAACCTGACCGCGCGGGCGATCGCCGGATCGAATACCATTGAGGGCTACGCGGCGAGCGTGTCGGATGTCGAGGACATCATGGTCGGCGAGGCGCCGATCGAGGCGAGCGACACTGTCGCCGCCGAGATCGAGGGCTACCGGCAGGCGATGACGTACATCCAGCGCCTCGCCGAGGCTGCTGACGACTTCGCATACAGCAAGGGGCTGCTGAACGCGCTGCACTTCATGATGCAGGGACACCATCTGCTGAAGCGCCCCGGCTGGTGGCGCACCGGCCCGGTGTACGTCACCTCGGCCGAAGACCCCAGCATCGCCGCCTACGCCGCTCCCGACAGCGAGCATGTTCCGGCGCTGACCGATGAGCTCGTGGAGTGGCTGAACGAGGGCGACCTGGACGCGCCGGCGCTGGTACGGGCGTCAATGGCGCACCTGAACCTGGTGGCGATCCACCCGTGGTCGGACGGCAACGGGCGGATGTCCCGCGCCCTGCACACCCTGGTCCTGGCCCGGGAAGGGATCATGGCGCCCGAGTTCTCCAGCATCGAGGAATGGCTCGGCCGGGCCCGCAACACCTACCGCTACTACGACGTCCTCGCCGAGGTCGGCGGACCCGTATGGACCCCCGACCGGGACACCCTCCCGTGGGTCCGGTTCTGCCTGCGCGCCCACCACCAGCAGGCCCAAACGGTCGAGCGGCAGGTGAACACCACCCGCGAGGTCTGGACCGCCCTCGACGAGGCGATCGAGCAGCGCGGCTGGCCCGATCGCATGCTCTATGCCCTCTACCCCGCGGCCATGGGCAACCGCCTGCGCCGCGCCACCTACCAGGCCGACGCCGAACTCAGCGAGCAGCAGGCCCAACGCGACATCCGCGAGCTCGTCCGCGCTGGCTGGCTTGCAGCCCAGGGCGAGGCACAGGGCCGCTATTACACTGCTGGCCCGGACCTTCCCGAAGCCATCGTTCGAGGCGTACGGGAACCGCGGCCCCTTCGCGATCCTTATTCCTCCTGAGGTGCAAGGCCGATCAGGAGGAATCCTGTGCCGGGTTCAGGCGGTGCAGGTGATCGATCCGGTCGATTCCGAGCGCCTGTTGACCGGATGTCGCACCTTCTCTGCTCATCTTGAACATTTGTCTGCCCTCCTCTGCGGAGCGCTCGGCATAAGATATGTCCGGTCCCTGCTTCCGGCTGACTGCAGAGCGGTTTGCCAGACGCAATGGCGGTGGGTGAAGCGACGGGCCCAGGAGCCTTCTACCATTCGCGGCGGTTGTCGAGTTCCAAGTCCTCCCGAAGTGCTCTCTCGATCTCGGCATCGGCCCGGTCTTGGAGCGCGGAGTAGAAGCGGTCTTCCGGTGAGCCGGTGGTCAGCGTTGCGCGGATTCGAGCTGCCTGTTCGCGGACCTCGACGTCCTGGGGGAACGGCTCGCCGGGTGAGGTTGACTTCACACCGGACATGACGACGTTCATTAGGTGGCCGCCAACCCGGTGGTACAGCTCGTTCGAGTGCTGGGCGGCCGTCTGCAGTACGTCGGCCACGAAGTCAGGCTCCTCCCAGAGGAGGTCGCGGTGAGCTCGGCCCAGGAGCGGGGCTGTCGCCTGAATTCGTGCGGCGTCGCCCGACCTGAAGACCTTCAGGAGGACGTCGAGCACTTCGCGGGTGTACGTGCCGCCCGCCACGATCCTGAACAACTCGGTGCCGAACAGCTCTCGACGCCAGGGGTGTTCCCGTTCCCGTTCGAACCAGTGGACCAGTCTTTCCAGCAGGTCTGTGCGACGTGAGCTGTTCTTGAATGGGAGGGGAGCGCCCCAAGAGAAGGGGAGAGGGGTGTAAGCAGGTGCGGGATCAGACTCCCACGATTCCAACCGCTCGATGAGCATGTCGAGTGCTTCGTCCTCGTGTGCTTCGGACAGGGCTGCGATGGCCGACTGGACCCGGTAGTCGTCCAGCGTTGGCGCTCCGGTCAGCTCGATGACGCAGCCCGCTCGTTGGTCCGGCGTCAGGTCGGACCATGAGAGGGCGTCGGGGCCGATGAACGCCCATGCGAACTCCCTCACCCCGGAGGGCAACGCCGAGAAGGGGACGGAGCAGAGGAGCGCGATTCCCTCCGATCGCGTCGAGGGGTTCCGGACCATCCGGACCGCCAGGCGGAGGACTGCGACGCGAACGGAGACGTCATGGTGTCCGGCCAGTCGGCGGGCCGCCATGCCCTCCGACGTGTGCAGTGCGTCGCCTGCTGCCAGCCGGGTCAGGCTCGTCTGGAGGACGGATCGGAGCACGGCGGCGCGGCTGGTGCCCCCCAGTTCCGTCAAGAGTTGCTCGGCTAGCGATGGATCGCTCTCCCAGAGGGCCTTCAGCGCCGGTGCCACGACGAGGTCGACGGTGGTGTCGCCGCGTTCCAGTGCTCCGCGGATGATTGCCGCGGAGAGCCCGGGCCGTCCTGCCGCGAAGCAGCCGATCAGGGGCGGACAGTCCGATGGATACTCAGCGAACACCTGCATCCCCGCCTCCAGGAGGTCGCACAGCACGCTCCAGACGGTTCTGTCGTCCCATAGGGAAGTGGCTTCCTCGGCAGCCTCGGCGATACGGAGCTGCCAGGCGTGCTCCGAAGCGCCGAAGTCGTATTCGTCCCCGACCAGTTGCCACTCGTGGCAGTCGCTGTGCATCAGCACGGCGATCCGGTGCGGCAACGAGTCCGGCAGGGAGTCCGAGACCCGACGCGCTGCGGCCGAGGCCGATGCGGAGCCGTACACCAGATGCCACAGCACCGATCGGTGTACGGCGAGCGACACCAGCGGGCCTGGTTCGATCTCCCGGGTCCGTAGGGCCAACGCCTCCAGAGCCGGCACCACCAGCGCCCCGAACGGCCCGCGTTGGTCCCGGAAGGCTTCCGCGAGGCTCCGCGCTGCTATGCCGGCCCGCACCGGGTCCGAGGAGCCATAGGCGTCGAGAAGTACCTGGTAGGCGCGGGCGCGTACGGAGGCCACACGATCGGCTGCCAGGGGTAGACGCGAGATGACGAGCGTCCACCCCTCGGTCTCATGGCGCTCTGCGACAGTTTCGAAGATCCGGTCCAGCAGGGCGAAGGGCATACGGGAGGAGGCGTGGACCGGCCCGGCTTGCGCCCAGCGGCCAACGGCATCGACGACGGCCTCCTGATAGAACAGCGGTTTGTCGGGGGTGTACGAGGCGAGGTCGCTGAGGAGGCGTAGCGCTGAATGCGGAGCCGAGTGGATCGGCCGCACGTCGTGCTGTCCGACCTCCCACAGCAAGTCGAGCGACTCCCCGAGGTGGTCCGGGTCGTGCGCGGCGGCCGCCAGCGCTGGAGGGATGTCGTCCAGCAGCCGTACGAGGCCCGAGCGGCCCGCCTCGACCGTTGTGCGTAGGAGATCGAGGACACGCCTCGGCTGGAACGGGGCTACCTTGCGTACGACGGTCAGCAGCTGCCGGCGTGCCTCGGTGCTCCCGGTCGCGTACTCCTGCTTGAGGATGCGCCAGAGAGGTTCGACAGGGGACGGACCATTGGGCCGTAGATCCCTCCACTGCCAGTCCACCCGCCCGGTGTTGACCAGGAGGTTGGTCAGCGGCTCGCCGTCGGTGTTGGCGAGGATGTCTTCGAGAAAGCCGTTGGACCGCCCGCTCCGGGGATCAAGTGCGGCCTCGGCCAGAAGGACATCGCCCAGCAGGTCGGGCAGGATCCGGTGAGAGGTACCACGACGCGCCAGGAGCCCGATGTCCACCAGGCGGGCCAGCCGGGTCCGAACGAGGGCCGCCGAGACGCCGAGCAGGTGTGCCATGGTGCTCAGGAAGCGGGGTAGGTCGATGCGTACGGGTTGCAGAGCTGCGACGAGGTGCAGCAGGGACCGGTCCTCGTCATGGGTGGCCGAGCTTCCCAGAACTTCTGTGATGAATGCCTCGGTCACCTGCCGGCGCAGTTCGCCGTCTCGCTCCAATTGCTCGGGATCGAGTCGGCCCCGCCCGATCTGTACGGCGCTGAAGACCAAGAGGAACGGCGAGTCACCCACAGCCGTGGCGAGCCAGCGGGCCAGGTGCCGAGTCTCACTGCTCAGCGCCTGTGCCGCGAGGCCGGTGGCCTCCCGGGTCGAGAGCTCGCCGAGTTCCCAGGTCGGAATCACGGAGTCGTCCATCCGGAGCTGCCTGAACGCTGTTCTGAGGGCGGCTGTGCCGGAGGGCCTGGTAGAAATGATGATCCTGGCTCGGGGCCGCTGACGGCAAAGGTCGCGGATGACATCCGGTAGGTCGTCGGGGCGCTGGTGCGCGTCCTCGATGATGATGAGGAGGCTGGAGTCGTCGGGCAATCGTGCTGAGACCTGATGGCCCACGGCCGGATACGCCGGCAGAATCCGTACGACGCCGCCGGTGCGGAGGACGAAGTCCGCAGCCAGAGCGTTCAGGACACGGCTCTTCCCTGCGCCGGCCGCCCCCAGCAGGACGCCCACACGCCCAGTGGCCCCGTCGGTGCTCGTGCTGAAGGAGACCAGTTCCTCGACAAGCTTCTTACGGCCGACCAGGTTCCAGCGGTGGGAGAAATAGGCGGCGGCGTGCGGATCGTCGAACGCCTCCTGTGCCGTGAGCCACGGATCGTGCGAGAGGGCATCAGGGTGGACGTTGTAGATGCTCTGGTTGCCGTTCTGAACGGCGTAGACCGTGCCGCCGTCGTCGGCCGTATTCTGTTGGACAGGGGCACGCTCGTCGTCTCCGGAGCCGGTTTCCAGTTCACTTGCTCTACTGTTGCCGTCCATCCCTCTTCTCTCCCCTCATCGGTCCGCATCGCCTCGCAGAGTGGTTCTCCAGACCTGTGAGGCGGCGAGCGCCGCCTGGGTTCAGGTTGGAGAGCGCGGTCAGGGAAGACCGCGCTCTTGTCGGCAGGGATTACGAGGTTCCTTCTGCGCTGGCGAGAGGAACGGGCGGGTGCGGATGGGTGCGGCGCACGACTGAGCCGACATACCGACGGGCCGGAGTAATGTACCCAGCTCGTTCGGCTTCATTCGTCCAGCCGTTGCAGTGTGGTGGCACTCGAGTGCTGGGCAAGCGCGAGACCATCCACCACGGCTTGAAAGTGGGGCCGGGCTCCGGCCGTTACCGCGGGATGTAGGTCTTTCAACCAATCAACGAGGGAGAAGCCGGCGGAGTCGACCGCCCCGGCACTGTTGACGGATAGTTTCCGAACCCAGCGCAGACCAGGATCGACCTGTTCATGGACGGGTTGTGCCTTGAGGAAGCCAATGAGGTTGTCGAGGGCGGACCAGTCCTTGTCGACCTGAACTGTCCAGTCCTCGACCAAGTCGGCCACAGGGGCGATGGGGATCCACCGACTTCGGGCCTCACGCAGAGTGCCATCGATGTCCCGGTCCATCATGGATAGCACCGGGTTCGGAATGATCTCCGATTGCATTGTCCTGTAGTCATGTCGGCCGAATCTGTCGGCATCTTCGTCACCCCTGTCCGCGGCGGCCGACAGCGGCTGGGTGAGTACCAGCTCCATGAGGTACGGCCAGCCGGCGGCGAGCGGCCGCACGAGGTCGCTCTCATAGGTAGCGGCGGTCTTCAAGACCCGCAACAGATGGCTGAACGCCGACGGCGAGACGATCAGCCGATCGGCGAACCAGCTCAGTACGGCCGGCTCGGAATCGGCGGCGCGTAGGAGGGAGGCTCCTAGACTTGCCCGCCGTTCAGTGTGTGGCTCCTCACCCCACACCTGTGCTGCGCGGGCGTAGGCGTCCAACAGGGGGTCGCGCAACTCGTGGGCCCGGGTCCGGCAGCAGTGCCGGGTCCGAGCGGCCTCCAGCACTGCGGAGACTGCGGGCCCCAGCACCGCCAGGTCCATGTCCTTCCCCTCGCGAGAGGCCAGTGCGGCAGCAAGGTGGGTCGAGGACACATCGCCCATCGCCGACGGGGACGGACTGGCCCCGGGCTCCAGCAACTGGCGCACGCAGGACTCCACCGCGCGCCAGGCAAGGCTGTGATGGCATTGGCGGTGATCTGCTGAGCACCTGATGGACCAGAGCGGTCGCAACCCTTCGACGGCGTACTCGCGTACCTCGTGCATCGGGTGGGCAGCGCTGTGTACCACCGCGTCGGCTAGGCGTTCGGTGTCGACAGGCGGTGGCTCGGAAGCCTCGGCCAGGGGTGCGAGCAGACGTGGTAGTGCGAGGGCGGCCAGACGGTTACCGGCCCAGGGCTGAGTGGCGTCCAGACCGTAGGAGATGTCGACAGGCTCGTGGATCGCCGCGGTCAGCAGGTCAACCGACCATTGAAGGTCCTCTGCGGCTGGCGACCTGCCCTTTGCTGCGGCATGTATCGCCGCGGCCGCTACCGCATACCGTCCGTCGAGCGCCCACCCCACTTCGTCGGCCGGCCCTCCGTGGAGCTCACGTGCTGCCCGGAGATCGGTGGCAAGCATGTCGAGATCGCCGACGACAGGCTCGCTCACGCGGTAGGGCACCGATCGGTGGAGCGCGTAGCGATTCATCAACCCGTACTTCAGGGAGGTGCGGTCGGCCTCGGCACGGTGGCGTTCCAGCACCGGTGCGTCGGCCTCCGACGACAGCGCCTCGATCGCCCACTGGTCACCGTGCCGTACTAGTGTGAAGCGCTCCAGGTCGAGGTGGTCGGCCCAGGACTTGACGGTCAATCCAGCGACGCCGTCCGGCGCGGCCGAGCGGAGCCGATCAGCCACCGCTCTCAGCCGCGCTATTGCCTGACTGTTGTCCGTGCGTGCGGCATTGATGACAAGAGTCATCGCTACCTCGACCGGTGAACGCTTCAACCACTCGCCACCAGGAAGGTCGTTGCCGCCCCGGAACATACTGCCGCTGATGATACGGTCGATCTCGAGCTCCCAGACCAGGGGATGAGCAAGGAAGTCGTCCAACTCATCGGTGACCGTGTTCAGATGCCGCAGTAGCAGTCCATAGGCAAGACCGAGGCCGGACAGCGTTCCCACGCGAGCCAGGACCAGCCGGGCGGCGGCGCGAGCCGTGACAGCGCCGCGGGCGATCTCCCGTTCCAGCCAGCGTTCCAACGCCATCAGCGCACTCATACACGGCTGGTGACCGTCGAGTGCTCCCCGGTACCAGAACCAGGACTTGGAGGTACCCGCGTAGCGGCGCAGGCCGCTGTTCAGGAAGTCGGCGGTCACACCAGGCTCGTCGGTCGTCGTGCTCTGCGCCTCCATGGTGCCGGTGACAATGGCCTCGATCAGACGCAACCCGTGAGAGGGGGCAGCCTGAAGCAACCAGAAGAACGGACCACGTGCCCAGTCGGCTTGGCTGTGGGTGAGGCCGCCAAGGAACTCGTGCTTCCCCATCCACGGCCTCCGGAGGCTCCCGAGGAATCGGTCTGGCCGATCGGGGTGCGGAAGGTAGTAAGCCGAGGCCAGTTCGACGAGCAGATCGGGATCGGTCATGGCCAGGCAACCGCCGGCCTCAGCACGGTCCACGGCCGGCATGAGGCTGTTCGGGCGTGCGTGTGCGAGCCTTCGCAGCAGGTCGGCTGCGGTACCGGTGCGCTCGACGCCGAGCAGCGCGAGTGCCTCGATGTAGGCGGCTGAGGGAAACTCCGGAACTTCCCGAAGCATGGCATCGCGCAGCAACGCCCGCACTGGCCGATGCTTCGTCATGTCGATCCCGAGTGCCTCTTGCCGGAACAGGCCACGTAGCCACGCCAGCACGACCTTGTCGCTCAGATCGGCATGATTGCGGGAGAGGACGCTCGAGTGTCGAGTGATCCATTCGATCACGGGTGCTGCGACCAGCGGATCGCAGGACCTACCGTCGCCGAAGCGCTGTACGGTGCAGCGCAGCAGACCGTTCAGCAGGTCGGGCTCCCGGAGGAGCTCCTCCGTCAAAGCCGAGAGAGCGTCGGCGCACCAGTCGGCAGACAGGACCGCTTCCCAGGGGACGTCCTCCCAGCGTGTGCCATGTGTCGCCGTGAGACGCTCGAACTGTTGACGTGTCCGGTTCCAACGGGCGCTGAAGCCGCCGGGCGCGTCCGGATCGGGCCAGAGCCTGGCCTGGCAGTAGATCCGAGCGGCATGGACAGCCCATCGCGGGCCGGTGCCCTCCAGGAGCATGAAGCCGTCGGGCAGCAGTAGGCGCCTGGCCGTGGCGAAGTCCCGTAGCAGGTCATGGGAGAAGGCGTGTTCCTCGTCCGAGACCGCCGACACCTCGTCGAGCGGCGCCAGGACGCCGTCGGACCGCAACGAGGCCAGGACCGGGCCGGATACCGCGGCTGGACGCCTCCCCGTGAGCCGGGCCTCGGCCAGCGTGACCAGTGCTCGTCCGCGATCCTCGGACGCCAGGTTGGAAGAGACCTGGCGGCTGTTGTTGAGGACGAATGCGGACCAGACGTGCCGGTAGACATCGGCCTCGCTCCTCAAACGAGCGGGTAGCGCCCCGCCACGCCCGGTGGAGCGCAACAGCAAGTCGATGATCTTTAGCCTGCGCAGCAGCCAGCGGGACCGGTCGTCGTTCGCCATCTGGGTGAGGTGTGGTGCCGCACGGACGACGTCGTCGACCTCTCGGTCGTCCAGGGGCGGAACACTCGTCTCCGCCACTGTTCGATGGCCTGCTCGTTCCAACAGATCACGCAGTGTTTCCGTGGCGTCATCGCGGCTGACCAGTACAGGAAGCAAGCCGGTACTGAGAGCCGCGTCGACAGCCTCGGCGGTCAGGTCGGCGAAGCCTTCCTGGGCGGCCTCGGATCCGTCCAGGACAAGGATCCCCGAACGAGGTGGCGTCTTCGATGTGTTGCCGTCCCGGTCCAGTGTCGATGCGACAAGTTCCTCCAAGCCGCCCGCGTACGGGGCCATCGCCGGAACGGAGGCCGCCAATACCTGTACGGAGCGGTCACGCAGTTCGTCGACTGCCCGGAGCACCAGAGCGGACTTGCCGACCCCGGGCGCCCCACGGACGATGACGACCTTCTCCGGACGGTCGCTGACGAGTACCTCGGTGAGATCGGCGAGTGCTGCCGACCGGTCGACGGTCAGCTCCTGGTCCGGTCCGATGCGCAGCGTTCCCGGGCCTCGCCGAAGGGTTCTCTCCCACTGGGCGAAGAGCAGCTTTCCGTCGGGCCCGACGAAGTACTGGTTGAACTGGTCACCGTTCTGTACCGCATTGACGGTGCCGCCGGCGTCCGCGCAGTTGGTCTGTGTCGTCAGCTGGTCGCCGGAAGGGGAGGCCGACTCGGACCGTGCCTCGTCCTCCGGCCTCTCGTTGCTGCTCACCTGGGGGTTGCCCCTGGCCCATTGGTGATTGATTGGTTGCCGTTTTGCACGGCGTTGACCACTCCCTTGCGGTCTGCTTTGTTGATCTGCCGCAGCGTCGACGCGGGGGTGGGCAGGCCATCGACGGGCCCGGATCCGCTGGCTGGAGTGACCCCTGCGAGATCGCCCGGCAGTGCGGCGATGACAGTCATTGCAGCGGCCGCGGCGTGGGAGGCCGCGATCTGCTGGCTGCCGCGGGCATCGGCCGATGCTTTGGCGCCGTCGGCGAGGTCGCTGATGCCCCGGATCGTCAGTGAGTCCACTTTGCCGAGGGCGGCTACCGTTGCTAGCCCCGCGCTCTCCATCTCCACGGCAACCGCGTCGTTGAAGACGCGGATGAGCCGTTCACGCAGCGGGGATTCCATCGAGTTCAGGACGGTTTCACCGGCGGCGACCGGCTTGACATGGACCTCTGGTAGCCGGTCCGACCGGTACGCATCCAGGCGGATCCGCTCCTGCCATGCCGAGCCGCGCAAACTGTGCAACGCGGTTTGCAACAGGGCGTGCGAAGGGCTCCAGGCTGCCGGACGGGCGAACTGCTCGTCGGGTCCATGCTTGGATCCGTCGTACGCGTAGATCTTGTCCGCAACCACGACATCACCGAGCCTGACATCGGACTTCAGGCTGCCTGCCACCCCGACGAAGATGATGGCCCGAGGCGCAAAGCCCGCCCTGAGCTGCTCTGCGACCACAGCTGTCCGGAGGTTTCCTGGTCCCACCTCTGCGAGGATGACCTGGCGTTCCGAGCCGGTCACAGTACCGACCTCGCACCACGTGGCCTCGTGGATCACTCGGCGTGGATCGAGCAGGTGCTCGCGTACCGCGTTGTACTCGAGACTGATCGCCGTCAGCACGACAACTGGGCTGGTCGAGCCGAACTCGCCTTCGAGCAAAGGACCTTACCTCCAGGACTGTGACTTCCATCGAGCGTACCGCCACCTGCCGACAGTCCTGACTCGCTGCGAGTTGTGCCCCGGCGGCAGCGGCTACTTGCGGGCATCGGCGATGGCTTCCCTGCGACCCGTTGGCTGGGCCAGACTGTCCGGACGGGACCTTGACTCTCAGCACCGGGGAAACAGTCGTGACTACGACCGATGACGTCACTGTTGGCAAGCTGCTCCTGGCCGAGTACGACAGGGTGAAGGAGGAACAGAAGACCCGAATAGGCTTCCGGGACAATCTGCTCTACGTCACGCTGGCTGCGATGGTGACGGTGTTGATCGGCGCGGCGCAGACACGCCAGCCCGCGCTGTTGCTGGCGCTGCCCGCAGCGACCTCTGTGCTCGGTTGGACTTACCTGGCGAATGATCAGAAGATCAGTTCGATCGGCCGTTATGTCCGTACTGATCTAGGGCCTCGCCTGGCGGCACTCGCCGGTGAGCATGACAGCCCTTTCGGATGGGAGTCGGCACACCGAAGCGATGGCCACCGGAAGCAACGGAAGATCATCCAGTGCGCAGTTGATCTCACAGCCTTCACCGCGGTGCCGATAGCAGCTATTGCCGCGTTCTGGATCTACGGCGCGGGGGCGGCCCTGCCGACCACCCTTTCCGTTCTGGAATCGTTGGCGGTCGTCGTTCTCGCTACCCAGATAGTCCAGTACGTCGATGTCACGACGTAGGCCGATGGCCTGCAGGCCGGGGCTTTGGCAGGTATTTCAGGCGGTTGTCGGGTGCTCATTGGCTCACTGTTGCTCGGCGTGTCCGAACTCGGCGCTGGGCTGTGTGACCACTTTGGGACCAGGCGTGCTGAGCGCTGGTGGGCGGGTGTAGATGGAGTTGAGTATATCTGGCCGAGGTAATACCTGGTTCTCCATCAGGACGCTTACCAAGCGAGCCGATAATCTGACTCAACTCCAGTTACTGAAAGCTAAGTTGGCCGCTTCACCTGGAACCGTCAAGCAGGCAGCCAATCAGTAGGTTGGTCGAGAAAACTTGCTGAGGTTCACGCTGGCTGACCAGGCCCCAGGCCCGCACCGCAGTCTTCCTGGATGGCCCGGTACAACGGCAAGCGGCGACACTCCGTCCTCGGCTACCGAAGCCCAGTCGACTACGAACGACAGCGCGCCAAGAGCGTCACTAAGCTGGACTTGGCCGCATAGCGGGAAAGTGTCTACGAAATAGGCAAAGCCCGTACCGCCCGCTCACCCCAGAGGCCAGACCACCATCGAGCTGTTCGACCTCAACCGAGGCCTGCTGGCCAAGGGCCGGATACACGCCTTCCACATCACCAAAGTCTGCGCCGCCCAGTGGGCCAGCGCCACGGCCGAGGGCGACCACGAAGCCGCCGCCCACTGGGCCGCAGTCGTCAACGAACAGCCGATGGCCGACATCGTTCAGGCGATGCTGCACCAGGCCCTCGACCTCGCCGCTGAGGTCCTTTCGAGGACGACCCCATCTCCTCGCTCACTTCCGCGAGCCCCAGCTCCGATCGGCGCTGCTCATCCAGTAGAACGCCGCGGCCGGGCCGGTTCGCGCGCTGTGTCTTGGCAGGGTAGTGCGCCGATGCCGGTCGAGTTGAGCCGGGACGCTCTGTCGGACACGGCGGTCAGACCTTGGCGGCGTAGCCGTAGAGAGCAGTTCCAGGTCTTCGGAACGGACCGATGCGGGCTTCTACCGGACCCATTGCATACGGCCGACAGCAGGATCCTTGGGGAGAATGCGCAGTGCCATGACGGTGCCGTCGTCACGGAAGGACGTAGGGCCCCAGCCGGGTGCAGTGGTTCCGGTTGGCCATGCGTTCCGGCGCTCATAGGCGAGGCGGCGGTACTCCTCCACCTGCCCGGTCTCCAGGAGTTCGTACAGGGGTGACGCCATTCCAGAGAACGCCTCGACTCGCTGTCCGTCGAGCCTGAAGACCTGGTCGGTGCCGACGAAAAGCTCACCCTCGAAGGTGTGGTGGGCGTCGCGGACGCTGGCTGCGCCCGCGAAGGTACGCTCCTGGTAGCGATGGCGGCCCTGTACGGCGGTCAGGTAACGGCTGATCTCCCTGCCGGCTCCGGTCCAGGCGAGTTGCCCGGCGGCGCCGGTTGCCGCCAGTACCTGCGCGAACCAGCCGAGTTCCTTGCGTGGTATGAGGAAAGCGTTGTGCCTGTGCTCTCGGTAATCGCCTCCAGGGCCGGGGACGCGGACGGTGTCTATGTACTTCAGACTGCGCTTCAGACGGCGGTCGATGTCGGCGCCGTCTTCGACGTCGAGGTGCGCGTTTCGCAGCTGCGCGCTGCCGGATGCCTGCAGGGCGTGGACGGTGATGCCGCCGGGGGCCATAAGCTCGGTCGACATCAGCAAGCAGCCGGTGTTGTCCCAGGTTCCGATGTGGAGGTGTTCGACGCGTTCGCTGGCCCTCGCGAGCTGGCGGAACGTGGTGCGCTGCGCCTTGCCGGTGCGCGGGGTGGCGACTTGGTGGTTGCCGCTGGCTGTCACGGCATAGACGATCGACGGCTCGTCAGGCTTCCAGGCCTCGATGAGGTAGTCCGGGCGGGGCCACGCGCCGAGCGTGGGTTGCTTGTCACTGCGTGCGAATCCGGGCAGGAGTGCGGCTTCGGCGTCGATGGTGGCGATGATGCGGTCGGGGTGGCGAAGGCGAATGGTGCGCTCGGCCAAGGCGAGGCCGAAGGCGCGTCCGAGTTCCCGAGCCTGAAGGCCGCGGTGGAACTGCTCAGGACTCTCGCCGATGGAGCTGAGGTGCAAATGACCATCCCGGGGGGTGGCCATGGCTCGGCAGTACTTTAGGGACTGCCAGTGTTCGGCGAGTCCTCGACCCTGTCCGTGTCGTGCCAGTGTGCTGGACCTGGCTAGGGTGCCCAGCGCCTGCCAGGTGGTGAGCGTGAGGTCCTCGCGTTCGGCGGAGGGCAGCGGCTCGGTCAACGGCTTGCGGAACACCTCCTCTTTGTTCTCGGCCTTTCGGGCGCGTTCGCGGTCGATGCTGGCGGCGGCCTTGTCCGCGTCCGACACCAGCTGGGCGGTGGAGCGGACGTGGACGCGGGTGGTGTCGGCGAGTTCGGCCAAGATCCGGTCGGTCGCTGCGGACATCTGCGGTTCCTTCACTTCCGGTTGTTGGTGGCTGCGTACGCGGTCGACGCGGGCGCGGGGACGGGTCGGACCCGCGCCCCTAGTGCGGTGGCGCGGGTCGACGGCTCGGAGGCTGATCGGCTAGTGCACCCCGGCGCGCGACGGTCCGCGAGGGTGCCCTCGTCCTCGTGTGGCGAGGCTCGTTGGTGTGTCAGGAGGTGGTCTGCGGTCGGCTGGCGTGAAGGTCGTTGAGCACAGCACCGACCACCTGCCATGACACGTTGAGCGTGTCGCGGTCGGGGGTATGGGTGGCGTCGATCTCCTGGCGGGGATGGACGTAGTTGCGGTACTCGCGTAGCTCGTGGCAGAACTTCTCGATGTCGGCGTCGATCCAGCCGGCGTTGTGGCAGCGCTTGATGAGTTCGGCCAGGGAGATCTTGTCGACCTTGGCGTTGCCGAGCAGTGAGGGGTCGCGTTCCAGGACGGCGCGCAGCAGGACGCCTTCGAGGATGCTGCCGAGCATGATGATCGCGGCGACGTGGGCGCCGTTTTCATAGCAGGTCTGTGCTTCGTCCATGCGGGATTGGAGGACCTGGGCGGCGCGGGGGTCGGTGATGATGTCGGCGAGGGTGCCGCGGAACTCGGCGGGGGAGTGGTGTCCGGGGCCGGCGAGTGCCGGGTCGCAGGTGACGATGCGGGGCCGGCCTCCTGGGGTGACGATGCGAAGTCCTTCGTGGATCAGGAAGGCGTTGACAGCGGTGACGACGGCGGCGAGCTGCTCGGGTTCGTCGAGGTACTCCAGCGGCTCGGCCAGCCGGAGCAGGACCTTCTCCAACTGGCCAGGCAAGTGGCGGCGTTCGTTGAGGAGTTCAACAGTCCATTCACGGCGGTATTGTCCCTGGTAGGCCGGGACGTGTTCCCAGCCGGCGCGCGTGAGGAACTCGGAGATGTCCCGGCCGCTGCGGTAGTAGAGGTCGTCGTCCCCGCAGATGACGCGGGCAAGCTCCTTGAGGGTGGCGACGTCGAGCTGGGAGATATCGGGAGCGGTGGTGTCGGTCACTGGGATCCTTCCGTGGCGGTCGAGGTGACATGCGGTTCTTCGTCGGTGTATTTCGGCTCGATGCCGAGCCGCTGCAGGAGCGGCCACAGGCTGGCGAGGGCTGCCTCGGGGTCGCGTCGGAACTCGCTGTCGCGGAGGCGCCAGAACTGCCAGCCGACGCGTTCCAGGTCGCGCTCGCGCTGGTGGTCCTTGCGGATGTCGTCGGCGTCGGAGTGGTAGTAGTCGCCGTCGCATTCGACGGCGAGGCGCTGGTGGGCGCCGACGACGACCAGGTCGATGCGCTTGCCGCCGGCAGGGAACTGGGGCACGACCCGGTAGCCGCGCGCGGTGATCGCCAGGTACACACGCTGCTCGAACAGGGAGTCGAAAGCCCGGTTCGGTCGGTCTGGGTGGACCGGTCCGAGGTCCTGGCTGTCGTAGACTGCGCCCGGGTCTTCGATGTGGGCCAGGAGTTTCAGACGCAGGTCATCCGTCTTGAGACGATGCCGGGGCACGGAGTGGAACAGGTGCATCTGGTCCCGGGCCCGGCTGGCCGCCACGTTGTAGTTCTGCTGCTCGAACCGGTTGCCTCCCCAGATGCGGCCCGGACTGGTGATCACCATCGACAGGAGGATCACGTCGCGTTCGTCACCCTGGAATCCGGAGGGGACATCGACGCGCAAGGCGTGCCGTTGCCGGGCGGTGGCGGGGATCTTGGCGTTGATGAGCCGCTCGATGACGCGGACCTGCTGGTGGCCCTGGAGGACGATGACGCCGAACGTGCGCTCGCGGTAGGCGGGGTCGTCGATCAGGGTGGCAAGGTGGTCAACGAGGGCTTCGGCTTCGCGGTCGTTATGGATGCGGCCGTCGCGGCCCGCCACGACGGCGTCCGCGATGTAGTGGGTGGCCAACGGCGGCAGCCGGTCTCCGCCGAACTGCCGCAGCGGGATGAGGGTCTTGTCGTAGAACTCGTCGGAGGACCACTTGATGATCTCCGGCATGCAGCGGAAGTGCTCGGTCAGCCGGATCACTTTGGGGAAGAAGTTGGTCAGCAGCCCGTAGAGATTGGTGTGGGCCGTGTAGAGCTGCCGCAGGCGCGGGGGCAGGTCGGGCAGGTAGGCAGTGAGCCGGTCCTGCACGATCTGGAGCGGGCCGAGCGCGTTCGGCGGTGGGGTGCACTGCTTGTCGTCGCCGACGACGATGACGCGCGGTGCGAGCCAGAGCAGGAACAGGTTGTCGATGCTGGCCTGACTGGCCTCGTCGACGATGACCACATCGAAGGCGTCCCGGTGCGCCTGGAGGGTTTCGGCGACTTGGGCGATCGGCATCACCCAGGCGGGCACGGCGTCCCGGGCCACGTTCATGGCGTCGCGTGCGGCCGCGCGATAGAGGCCGGCATGGCGGCCGGTTCCCTTACCGACGGATGTCATGTGGGAGCGGTATGCCTGCAGGGCGGAGCGCTGCTCGGGAGTGATCCTGGCGATCAGGTGGGCGCGGGCGCGGGCCGCGACCAGGTCTCCGGTGACGATTTCGAGCCGCTGGTCCAGCTGGGCGAGTTCGGCCTGGAGCCGGTGGTCGAGGCCTGCGGTGGGCTGCTGCGCAACGAATCGGGACGCGGCCGCCCAGGCGAAGGCGGGGCCGAGCCGGTTCATCCGCTGGTCCCAGACGGGGTGGCCGGGGTCGCGGGTGAGCTGCTCCGCGAGCGCGGGGTGCGCCTTTTGCAAGGTGGTGAGCAGTTCGATGCAGCGGCTGTGGGACGAGGCGGCGTCGCGCGCGTCCAGGAGCATCTGGAGCGCCGCCGCGTAGCCGTTGGTGTCGCGGTCCCGCAGGGCGTCTGCGAGGGCGAGTGCGGCCGGGGCGGGAGTTGCGTGGGCGCGCAACTCCCTTTCACGAGCGCCGAGATCGCGGTCGGCCGCGTCGGCCTCTCGGCGGCGGCCGAGCGCGTCTTCTGCCTGGACGAGGTCGTGCCATTCCTCCGTGGTGTTCAGCGGGATGCGTAGGCCGTGTCGGTCCAGGAGAGAGTCGGCGCTCTCTCGGGCCTTGGCGAAGGTGTCGATGGCGGCGAGTTGCTCGTGATGTTCGACCAGACGTGCCAGCTGAGTGTGTGGGTCGGCAGCCGGCCAGGTCACACCGGCGGCGTTCCAGCGGGCGGTGGCAGCGAGGACGTCGCGGTGGGCGCGCACATGGGCGATCAAGGTGCCGAGGGTGTCGACACTCTGTGGGATACGCCCGTCGACGGCACAGGTTTGCAGGATCTCGTGCGTGCGCTTTTGGACGGCCGTAGGAAAGCGGGTCCGTAGTTTGCCGCCGTCACGCAGGTAGTCCCGCAACTCTTCCGCGCAGTGGATGAGGCTGGCTGCCCGGTCCTGCGTAAGCGGCTCGGGCAGGATGACGGTGGCCATGCCGGTGGCTTCCAGCAGCCTGCGTGCCTGTTCCAGGTCGGGGCCGACCGCTGTGACGCGCTGCCACACGTAGGTCTCCCGGCGTGCGAGCCGATCGGTCAGAGCGCGGGTCTGCCAGTGGTCGCGTGGCCACCGGGCGGGGTTGGCGGGCAGACCGAGGCGGTGCAGTGCCTTCAGTGCCTCGGCGAGGTGGTGGGCGATCTCGTCGGTGACGGCGATCGGGAGGCTCGTGAGCGCGTCGCGGACCCGGAGTGTCGAGGTGCCGAGACCGCTGTCCGCCGAACGTGACGCTTCGATGAGCAGGGCCGTTTCATCGACCGAGAGGAGATCGTCTTCGGCGGGGAGCCAGCCGGGGTTGTTCTCCTTCATCGCGCCCGCCCGCAGCAGGAGGAGAAGCTCCAGGGCTTCGGCTGGGCCGAGCGGAGGTGTGGACGTGGTTTGCTCGGGGAGGGTGCCGATCCAGTCCAGATCGTCGGCCTCCGCCTGCACCTGCGACACCAGAGCGGCGAGGGTGCCCTCGTATCCCGGGGCGACGTCCGAGTGATGTTCGGTCTCCGCCACACGCGCGGCGACGATCCGGTCGGTGACGGCTTCCATACGTGCACGCAGCCGGTGACGTTCGGCTGCGAGCCGGTCGACTGCAGCGGTGACGGCCTCGGGATCGGCCGCGGCAACCTGGTCGATCAGCGTGTTCACGGAGCGGTCCAGTTCGCTGGTTCCGTTGCGGCTGGTGGCGCTCAGCAGGAGCACACACAGTTCCCGGACCGTCGGCGGGAGCTTGCTCAACAGGACTGTCAGCGGCTGGTCCCGGGCGCTGGTTACCAGAACGCGCTTGCCCTCCGCGAGGAGCGCGGCGGTCAGGTTCGCGATCGTGTGCGTCTTGCCAGTTCCAGGCGGTCCTTGGACCACCACCCCGGTGTCCTGTTCGAGGCGGCGCAGCACCTGCCGTTGCTGCGCGTTCGTCTTCAGCGGGAATAGCGGGTCATCCCCCAGCAAGGGTTCGGGTGGAACTCCGGTCCAGGCCCGGCGCTCGTTGTCATTGGCCAGTGTCACCAACTGCGCGATGCCCAACGGGGCATACGCCTCTGACGCGATCGAATCGCCGATCTGCTCGTAGACACGGATGAGGGAGTTGCGGTCACGCGGGCGCAGCACCAAGGCTGGCGCATAGGTTAGGCGCGCGACCGGGTCGCCAGCCCTGTCCGGAGCCTCCCAGGCCGCAGTGAACACCACAGGTCGGGCGAGCGCACGCTCGTGCCACTGAGCCAGCTGCTCAAGGACCGCCTCCCCCAAGGGGTGCGGGGACCGGGCCTGCAATTCCTCCCCTACGGCGATCGCACGTTCTGGATCCCATCCGTCATCGCTGTCGAGGAAGTCCTGGTCCTCCACCCGCAGCGCGCCGTCCGGGGCCAGTCGCACCGTCAGCCGGGCAGTACGCCGGTCCACGGCCGTGTGCAACCGCTGCGTCAGCATGTGGCGGAACACGCCCGCGCCGGCAGAGTCCTCGAACGAGAGCAGGCCGACCGCCAGGACGAGCTCGCGCTGATCGTCCTGCACCGCCAGTACCTGGTGCCACGCGTACAAGCCCTCGTACAGGCTCCGACGCGGAGCGTCCCCTCGCTCTGCCTCCGCCCATCGTCGCCACCTGGTCAACCAAGTCGTATAGGCGGCCAACTGCTCCGCTGCCTCATGCCGGAGAACCAACTCTCCAGCCATCGGCAGCGGATCCTGCGGGCGGACCTGCACTGCTGGTCCCTCCCCTGCGAGAGGCGGATCCCCCGCATACGGGTCAGCCGCGGCTACCGGATCCACCCACCCCTCAAGCACAGCAGGCAGTTCCGGAGGTGCAGCAGGCGGAACGAAGTCCAGCGACAACACCAAGCCGTCCTCGCGCGCACTCGGCTGGGCCACATCCTCCGGCAAGTCGGCCAGCCACAGAATCTCTCTCGACTTGTCCCGACAGTCCCGCACCCTGCGGGTGCCAGTCTGCACCAGCTCCCGCAGGAAGCTGACCAACTGCGTCGTCGCGGCGACGATCTCCGGGTCGCGCGCATGGCGCGTGGAGGAACTCACCATCACTCCCTGTCGTCTGGTGGCGAACATTCAAGAATGAGGCAGTCCTCCAAGCCGAGCATGCGGACGACGAACGATGTCCTGATTAGGTGCATGCCTGGCGCAATTGTTAAGTCGGTTTCGTCCAAGGCTGCCTGACGGCTGTTTGTGGATCGGCGTGGCCGGGTGCTGGGAGTTGCAGGCCTGGTCGCCGCGTCCATCCGACGGGGGAAGAGTGCGCCCACAGACCTGTGTCTGCTCCAAGGTGCGCCCTCCTGGTGGCGAGCCACTCGCGCAGGAAACTGGCGACCGTTGTGCGGCAGTTCTCGTAGACGCCGCGCAGCTCGCCGTCCACGATGCGGCCGTCTCCCTGGCCGCCTCAGCGCGGCTGGCGAACCCGCCGCGGCGGCGGACCCGGCACCGTCCGTCTTCATTCGCAGGTCGACGGCGTACGTCCACTTACCGCGCTTGATGTCTCCGGCCAGCCGCGGGCACCACGGCCCGAGTTGCTTCCGATTCCCGTCCATGTACCCGCACCGCCGATAGACCCGGCCACGCTGTGAACGCTGTCCCATGGACTCCTCCTGCTGGGACCCGGTGATCCCGGGTTCCCAGGTTCGCCGCCTCGTCGGGCGTGTCGGCAGGGCGTACCGGGCGGTTCGCGAGGCACGTCAGATCCAGTCGGGCAGGACACGCTCAAGACGACACACCACCTGGAAGATCGCGATCCGTAGCCGGTGGGTAGTCGACCTTGTTCCGCTCGAAGCGACCCGGCCGGTGAGCGGTGTCACGGGCGTCGCTGCCGGGGGCTGCAAGCGACGGTTGCTGAGGGGCCGTCAGATCTCGGTTACTCGCGGTGACGGGACCTGGTCTGGAGCCCTGGGGACCATTTGGGGACCACTTTGGGACCACACGCGATGAGCGCCTATGAGCGCCCGTGGGTCGAAACGGGCGTCTATGTACGAACTGAACGCTGACGGGTCGTCGCTCGTGATCGAGCCAGGACACGGAGGCGAGTCTATGATGCGTCCCAACATTCCATAGTTTCAGCGTAGTTGAGCAACAAAGAAACCGAGGGCTCAAGGCCTCGGCAGGCGACACTACTTGAACCCCTTAACTGGGGGTCAAGGGGTCGCAGGTTCAAATCCTGTCGTCCCGACTTGCAAAACTGCAGGTCGTAGGCCGTTTCCGCCTGATGGCGGGAGCGGCCTTGACGCGTTTTCGGGGCCTTGTGAGTGCATTGTGATATCGGTGATCTGGGATGGATCTTCTCGACCTCCGGGCGTGAGCGTCAACTTGCCTTCTGATTTGGATTCTTGGCCGTGGTGAGTTGTCTGGGGCTTCGGGGTGCGTGAGTGTCCGGTGTTCTCGGGTGGGGGAGCTGGATAGGGGCGGGAACCGGTTGGTCGGCGGTGGTGAGGGCGTGGTCGATGGTGTCGACGGCGTCACGGGCGGCCTGGGTGGTCAGATGGCCGTAGATGTTCGCGGTGATGGACAGGGTGGCGTGCCGCAGGGTCTTGGAGACGACGGTGAGGGGCACCCCGGCGGTGATCGAGATGGTCGCCGCGAGGTGGCGTAGGTCGTGGATGGTGGTGCGGGGGACGCCGAACTCACGGCAGAGGTAATGGAAGTGGTTGAGGACGTATTCGGGGTGGAGAGGGCGTCCGTCGGGGCGGTGGAAGACGAAGCCGCCGCGGATCGACCAGGCGGGGCTCTTTGCCTCGGCCCGGTGACGCAGGGCGACGGCGACGCGCGGGGAGATGGCGACCCAGGCCTTGCTGCTGCGGGTCTTCGGAGAGGTGATGACCAGGTGGTTGTTGTCGATGGCGGAGAGCGTGTAGCGGATGTAGAGGACACGCTCGGGCAGGTGCACGTCGATCCAGTGGAGTCCGAGGGCTTCGCCCTTGCGGATGCCGGTGCCGATGAGGACCTCGATGAGGTCGGCGAAGGCGGGATCGGCGGCGTGGCAACAGTGCAGGAAGTGGATGGCGTCCTGGACGGTCCAGATTTGGCGTTCGGCTGCGGCGGGCCGCGGGATGACGGTCGGGCGTGCCGGGTTGTAGGGGAGCCGGTGGTGGCGTACGGCGTCGCCGAGGGCGCTGGAGAGCGTGGCGAGGCAGCGGTGGACGGTCACTTCGCCGCGTCCGGCGTCGAGTTGGGTGTGAACGAAGGCGGCGATGGGGGAGTGGCCGAGATCGTCGAGTCTGACCTGGCCGAAGGCGGGGATCAGGTCGTTGGTGACGTAGTCGCGGTAGCGGACGTAGGTGGTGGGCTTGAGGGTGAGCTTCTTGTCCTTGAGCCAGGAGGTGAGGTAGTCGGTGATGGTCTGGTTGGGGTCGGCGTTGAAGCCGGCGGCCTGCCCTTCGATCATCCGGCGCAGAGCGGCCCGGGCGGCCTCGGCGCTGGGGTAGCCGCCGCGGCGGACGATGTTGCGGTGCCGGCCGGGGGAGGGGAGGTCGAGGGAGAAGGTCCAGGTGCCGTGATCGGGCTCGGTGGCGAACTTGGGGCAGCTGGCTCCGAGCTGTTTGCCTTGCTGGTCGCGGCAGCCGCACCGGCGGAAGACGTGCCCGGCGTGGACTGCGGAACGCATGGTGATCGCCCCCGAGGGAGGTTCGTGTGAAATTGCCATGCTCATGCTCTCGTGCTGCGGATCGAAGAGCGAGCAGTGCCGCACTCAACCCGCTCTCACCGGGGGCGCCAAAACCTGGTCTGACCTGGGATGATCCCTTGTCGTGGCGACAAGGGATCGTGGACTCGCTGGCACTGCTCGGTGTCGCAGGGCGTAGCGTCCCGATACGACCGCTGAGCACGGGCTCGGGAGCATCCGGATCATCGCGCCCTGCGAGCCGACTTCGTCCGGATTGCTCACCTGTCGTGGGCGAGGCCGACCAATCCGGGCGATGCCAGCCTGCACATACCGATACGTGGGTTGACCTGCAGCGACGACTCTCCGAGCCCCACAGATGGCCGGTTGCGAGAGCGAGGAGCTCGCCCGGCACTTCATCCAGGGCACCGTCGCCAAACAGGGCGTCAAGGAAGGCGAGTTGACGATCCACTCCGAGCGGGGCCGGCGCAACCTGTGGCTGGGGACCCCGGACCGGCTCGGCCTCGGCTTCGACTCCTGGCAGTTCGGCTGTTTTCCCAGCTGGAGCCGGGGCAGCAGCCGGCAAACGGGAATTTCGGGGTCATGCCGCCCGGCAGCCTACTATCGCTTCCTGGGCCTGTGGACCTGATCCTCAGCTCACCAGGTACGGAGAGGCGTCACCCGGCCTGCTGCCGATGCGTACCCGAGGAAACACGTGAGCACCGAACAGACCGTCCCCGTCCCGCAGGTCCTTCATGAGGCCGGCCGCCGACGGACCTTCGCCGTGATCAGCCATCCGGACGCGGGCAAGTCCACGCTCACCGAGGCGCTGGCGCTGCACGCGCGGGCGATCACATCTGCCGGCGCGGTGCACGCCAAGGGTGACCGACGCGGCGTGACCAGCGACTGGATGGAGTTGGAACGCGAGCGCGGTATCTCGGTGACCTCGGCCGCATTGCAGTTCGGCTATCGCGACCACGTGATGAACCTGGTCGACACCCCCGGCCACGCCGACTTCTCCGAGGACACCTACCGGGTGCTGGCCGCCGTCGACTGCGCGATCATGCTGGTCGACGCTGCCAAGGGCCTGGAGGAGCAGACCCGCAAGCTCTTCGCGGTCTGCCGCCATCGCGGCGTCCCCGTGATCACCTTCATCAACAAGTGGGACCGGCGCGGCCGGGATGCACTCACCCTGCTCGAGGACATCGAGACGCACCTCGGGATCACCCCCGTCCCGGTCGTCTGGCCGGTCGGCAACGCCGGCAACCTGCGCGGCCTGGTCGAAGCGGGGAACACCGAGCAGATGCTGCGCTACACCAAGGTGCCAGCCGGCACGCACGCTGCCCTCGAGGAGCAGCTCACCTCCGAGAAGGCCGCCGAGCAGGAGGGCGAAGCCTGGACGAGCGCGCTGGAGGAACTGGAGCTGGTGCTCTCCTCCGGCCCCGGCTACGACCAGGAAGCCTTCGAGGCCGGCAAGATCAGCCCGGTCTTCTTCGGTGCCGCGCTGACCAACATCGGTGTGAAGCCCCTGCTGGACGCCGTGGTCGACCTCGCTCCGGCTCCCGGGCCCCGCCCGCTGGCCAAGGGCGGCAGCCGCGAGGTCGGCGAGGAGTTCTCCGGCCTGGTGTTCAAGATCCAGGCGAACATGGACCCGGCACATCGCGACCGGATCGCCTTCGTTCGAGTCTGCTCCGGCGTCTTCGAGCGCGGCATGCACGTCACCCGCGCGGCCAGCGGCCGCTCGTTCGCCACCAAGTACGCGCACACCGTCTTCGGAGCCGAGCGCACCGTGGTCGACACCGCGTACCCCGGCGACGTGGTCGGCCTGATCAACGCGAGCGCGCTGCGGGTCGGCGACACCCTCTACACCGGCAAGAAGACCGAATTTCCCCCGCTGCCCGCTTTCGCCCCCGAGTACTTCGCGGTGGCACGGCCCAAGGACATCAGCCGTTCCAAGCAGTTCCGCAAGGGCGTCGCCCAACTCGATGAGGAAGGCGTGATCCAGGTGCTGGTCTCCGACCGGCGTGGCGACCAGGCGCCGGTCATGGCTGCGGTCGGCCCGATGCAGTTCGACGTGATCCTGCACCGGATGGAGCACGAGTTCTCTTCCCCGATCGCCCTCGACCAGCTCTCCTACCGCTTGGCCCGGATCACCGACGCCGACGGCGCCGCAGCCCTGGCCAAAGCCCGCCTGACCAACGGCGAGGTGCTCACCCGCCGCTCGGACGACGTGCTGCTGGCCTTGTTCGCCGACAAGTGGCACCTGAACGCCTTCCAGCGCGCCCAGCCCGACGTCCTGCTCCAGCCGCTGATCGCCACGGCGGACTGATCACCGACCTCTCGGCACGGCGGCGCCGCTTGGCACGGCGGACGGCGCATGATGCGGCCCCTGCCGGGGGTCTTCCGGCGCGCGCCGCCCCTGTGGCTGCCGATGAGTTAGTCCGTGCAGGTCATGCGGCATGTCGGTACTCGTGGAGGGTGCCGCCGAGACGGTCGCGTCCGCGGACGTCCAGCCGGGGGATCCGCCCGGGATCGGCGATCGGGACGGGCCGTGATGTCAGTGACGTGTCCTGGTGGAGTGCGTGATGTGGGGGCGGTGGGCGATGTAGTGGTCCTCGAACTCCCGCAGTACGTGCAGGAGATGGCGCTGGTTCCAGATCGGCGTCCGGTCGAGGAGTTCGCGTCGGCATGCCCGGCGTTCCATTAACGGGGAAATTACGGGCAAAGCGCCAGGATGATCACGGCCCGCTCACCGCTGACGAATCGAGGTCGACACCGCCATCGATTGTTGACCGAACCAACACGAAGGCCGGGCCCGTCGCACTGTGTGCGACGGGCCCGGCCTTGTTGCGTAGTAGCGGGGACAGGATTTGAACCTGCGACCTCTGGGTTATGAGCCCAGCGAGCTACCGAGCTGCTCCACCCCGCGTCGGTGACACCGACTCTACGGCACATCCCGCACAGCGCGAAATCTCATTTTCGCCGCCGCCGAGAAAATGCCTGCGGCAGGTGGCGGCGGCCCAGGAATCCATCATGAGCGTCACCTGCCGGATGGCTGGTCACCAGCGGACAGCTCGTACGCAATCGCCGTCTCGGAGACGAATTGGCTGCGGGCGACCGTCGCCCTGACCGTGCACTGCATGCACGGCGACGACACTCAGGTCGGGCGGTTCGGCTCCCGACAGGGGCTGCATGCTGCCATTGCGTCCCACCCCGTGTACCCGGATTCTCCCCAGGCCTGGCCTGGCCTGGCCTGTCGGGGCGGCCCGATACCTTTCACCCCATGACGCTGCTGCCCGTTCGACCGATCGCCACGACCAAGCCGTTGACGCCGGAAACGGCATCGTCCCCAGCGGTTGCCTCGGTGGTTCCGTCCGGGCCCGGCCCGGTGTCGTGGGCGTTGGACGGGACTCTGTTCGCGGTGGACTTCTCGGCTGCCGGCGACGAGCCCGTCGCGCCCTGTGCGGTGTTCCGACTGGGCGATCGCCCACGTGACGCGTGGGGCGCCGCTCTCGCGCCCGACGCTGGCTGCGTCGTCGTTGCCACCCAGCACGAGGCCATGTGCCTGGACGCCAACGGCGCGGTGCGCTGGCGGATCCCTTTCACGCCGCCGGCGCACTCTTCGATCGGGCTCGCCAACTGCGCCTTCTCGCTGGACGGTTCGCAGGTGTGGATCTTTCGGCCGGACGCCATGCTGGGCCGGGGTGACGGCGGAGACCGCTGGCTGGTCGTGGACGCCGCCGACGGGCGGGTGATCGCCGAATACGCCCTGCCCACGGTCGGGCAGGGCGCCCACCAGGTGGCCCACCCCGACGGCATTCACATGCTCCTGGACGTCGGTGAAGGCCAGGACGGCGTCTTCCTCTTCCACGGCCGTCTGGACGGGGACGCGATCAGCGTCCACTCCTACCCGTGGGATGACCGTTGCCTGATCGATGTCTCCCCCGACGGGCGGGAGTTCATGACCGTCGGACACGGTGAGGACGACGCCGTCTTCCACGCTTTCCCCGACGGCACCGAGCTGTGCCGCTTCGCCGTCGAGCGCTTCCTGACTCCCGCGGCAGCCGACGAGGACGGGAGCACCGATGACAACGACGAGGTCGAAGAGCCCCACATCGCGTGGAGCGGCGGCTACCTTGATGCCGCCACTGCGGTGATCACCGTCGCCGGCGAGACCGAGGACGACGAGTGGAACATTCCGTACGTCGTCGACCTCGCCAGCGGAGCGATCCGGGGCCGTCTCGCCGCCGAGCCCCGGCTGCGCGGCGACGGCACCTGGACCACCGTCGACGACCACGGCGGGCTGACGCTCTGGAAGCTCGGCTGAACTGCCCCCGGTGCACGCGCCCGGCGCCACTCGAAGCCGCTGGGGCAATCGGACGCGGAATGTGGTTCTTCCCGGCCGGCTTCCGGAAGCCGAACAACTGGGGGTGTCAATCCAAGCGGACGTCGACAGAGGATCTGACCGGCTGGGTGGCGAGGACCTTGGAGATGGGCGGCGGTCTACGAATGCCGCGATCAACTCGGCGACAGGTGAATGTCGTATCGCCGCCACCAAAGTTTGCGACCGTGTCGTTCTCCGGCCGTCCTCGGGCGGGCGGAAACAGCCGGAAGCGAGTCGTACGCAGTTGTGAGGCACGTCACTCTCGGGGCTCCAGTCGTCTGCCACCTCTCACGCGCCTCTCACGGACTGGGTGTCATGAGGTGGCACCAGGCGTCATGCGGCCTGGATGTGGCAGGCCCTGACCTGCGGGTTCTGGACTGAGCGGACGAGCTGGGGGTCAAGGGGTCGCAGGTTCAAATCCTGTCGTCCCGACTTGCATCGCTGCAGGTCAGAGGCCGTTTCCGCCGGATGGCGGAGACGGCCTTCGTGGTTGGTGGTCGCAGTGTGGTCGTGAACGCTCGTTCACGTCGTGCCCGGAGGGCACTACCTGCACTCAGGAGCACCTCAGGGCGGCCGGCCTCTCCCTTGTTGGAGAGTTGAGCGCGTCTGACAGGCCCTTCGGACGCAGGTTGGCGCTGGCCCGGCTTTGATTCCCCCATGGGCGGGCATGCCAATGGGACCCACGGCAGCCGTTTGTGGGCGGTTACTTGGGTGGGACGTCAGCTGTGGACCGGCTGAACGGTGTTCTGTGCGGCCCCTGGCGTGGGATGTGGCTGTAGCGCCGTCAGGCGGCGTGACTGAAGAGCGGGTTCGGTGCGGGTCTGCTGGGGACGAGGACGTCAACGCCGCGCGCGCGGGCTTCGACGAGGCGAAGCCTGGCTTCGATGGTGTGGACCGCGGCCATCCCGACATCCCAGGTCAGGTGGCTGTAGATGTTCGCGGTGGTCGAGAGCGTGGAGTGGCGCAGCGTCTTGGAGATGACCGCCATGGAGACGTTGCCCTCCAGGGCGAGGGTGGCGGCGAGGTGCCGTAGGTCGTGGATGGTGACGTGTGGCAGGCCGGCCTGCTCGCGAAGCTCGTGGAAGCGCCGGCGGACCGCGGCCGGGTGGAGGGGCTTGCCGTCCGCGCCCTGGAAGACATGGTCGTTGCCGGTGGAGGTGCTCCTGGCCATGGCACGCTGGAGTGCGGCGGCGACGCGCTCGGACAGGGGCACCCAGTTGCGGCTCTTCTTTGTCTTCGGCGCGGTCAGGACGAGTTCATGGTTGTCGACCGCGGACAGGGTGTGGCGGATGTACATGACGCGGTCGTCGAGCCGCACGCACGGGCGCTGGAGGCCGAGCGCTTCGCCCTTGCGCAGGCCGGTGCCGATGATGACTTCGAAGAGGTCGGCGAAGGCGGGGTCGACGTTGCGGCAGTGGGAGAGGAAGGCGACGGCCTGCTCCGCGGTCCAGGGCACGCGCTCGTCGGGGCGGGGCCGGCGCATGGGCAGGGGCTGGGCGGCGTTGAAGGGCAGGCGGTGGGCGCGCACGGCCGAGCCCAGGGCGCTGGAGAGCGTGGCGAGGCAGTGGTAGAGGGCCTGACGTCCGCGGCCGGCGTCGAGCTGCTCGTGGGCGTAGGCGGCGATGTGGTCGTGGGCGAGCTCCTCCAGGCGCAGCTTGCCGAAGACGGGTATCAACTCGCAGAGCACGTAGGTGCGGTAGCGGGCGTAGGTGGTGGGCTTGAGCAGGAACTCCATGCCCTTGAGCCACCTGGTCAGGTAGGCGGCGACCGTCTCGTGCGGGTCGGCGTCGAAGCCCAGCCGGCGCCCTTCGAGGAAGCGCCGAAGCGCCGTCTCGGCCGCGAACGCGTCCTCGAAGCCGCCACGGCGCACGGTGCGCCTGCGGCCGCTGAGGGAGGGGATGTCCACGGCGAACGTCCAGGTACCGTGCCCGTCCTCGGCCAGGCGAGGACACGCCGCCCCGAGCTGGCGCCGGGTCGCGTCCCGGCATCCGCAACGGCGGTAGACCCGGCCCGGCCGTGCTGACTTGCGCACTTCTTGTTCCTCCAGCGGTCATCGGGTTCTTGATCGGCTCGCGGAGGTTAGCGGTGCGACCGGCTGGAGGGTCGTCTGCGATCACCATGCGATCACCAACACCGGATCAGGCCTCTGACCTGGGGCTCGTGGTGAGGACCCTCTGGGCGTGCCGAGGCGTAGTTGGCTCGTTCCAGGTTTCGGGGTGCTTGCAGGGTCGGCACACAAGCGCCGGATCTCGCTACTGTGCGCAACCGATTTCGGGGCCGCGGCCTCGAGGTCGGACGAATTGCAGCGAGCCGCTCATGCTGACAGGTCGGGAGAAATTCGATAACAGCGATCGGTGGATTTGGCGCGGGTATGGCCTGTCGGCCGGCCGCCTTCCTGTCCGATTGGTCTACTACGCATCGTCACCAATGGAAGCGGCATGTCGAAGGATCTCGGGTGAGATATTCCTGATGGCATCAGGGCTGAACCGTGTCCGACGGTGCCGAGCCGATCCATGCGCGCCGGGCGGAGACCGGGCGTTCGAGCCGGCCGTCGGGGTGATGGCGATCTGGACGGTGGACCTGTCAATCGGCCGCCGGGGTGATCTCGTACATCCCGGGGCCGTCCAGGTAGCGCACCGTGTTGAGGTCGCGCTGCAGGACGGCATCCACCGGGTGGCTGAGCGTCAGGGTAGCCGGGTATTCGCGATCGTAGGTTGTCGCGGTGATTGCGTCGCCGGGCCTCACCTGCACGGTGAGGGAGTGGAAGCTCGCCACCTGCTTGAGCCGGTCCAGCGCGCGGTAGCCCCGCAGTCGTCCCGAAGCCGGAGCGACCAGTGCCGCCCAGGCGAACGCGTGCCGCCGCTGGTAGGGCCGGCCCGCCCGGGCGCGGAACCGCTCGGGCCGGACGTAGGCGTCGACGGTCCACTCCAGCTGGCCCTCGCCCAGGACCTCGGCCGTGTAGTAGGGCAGCCCCGAAACGCGGGCGCCCACCTCGACCAGCCGTGGGCCGTCCGGGGTCAGCTTGATCTCCAGGTGCGCCGCGCCGTACCGGATGCCGAGGGCGTCCAGCACCCGGCGGCCGTAGTCGAAGAGCTCGCCGACCGGCTGTTCGTCGGAGCGCAGCAGCACCTGCGCGGTCACCAGGTCCCGCACCCCGTTGGCCTCGATCCGCTCGGTGCGCCAGGCGTCGGTCAGCTGGTGCACACCCGCGCAACTGACCGTGTTCACGATGTACTCGGCGCCCACCAGGTACTCCTGGGCGACGACCTCGGTGATCGGCTCGCCCAGCACCGTACGGCGGCTGCGCAGCCTGCGCAGCGCGGCGACCGAGTCCTGCGGCACATCGCAGAACGACACGCCGGCACCCCAGTAACCGCGCAGGGGCTTGACGACCACGATCCCGCCCACGTTCTCGTGCCAGGCCAGCAGTTCGGCTTCGTCACCGGTTCGCAGTTGCCGCATGCCGGGGACGCCCTGAGCCTTGATCGTTTCGATCTGCACATACTTGTCGCGCCGCGCGCTGCTCAGGGCCGTGCCGTTGGAGGCCAGCCCCAGCCGCTCGGAGAGGGCGTCGGCGAGCTCCACCCCGGTCTCGCGACCGGCCAGGACCGCGACCGGCCCCAGCGCGGCGAGCTGCGCCGCCAGGACGTCCAACTCGCCACCGTGGACCAGAACATGACCGAAGGACCGGTCGTCCACCGGATCGACTCCGACCGGAGGGACGGGCGTGCTCCGGACCTGGATCACCTCGCCGCCTACTGCGCCGAACGCGCCGGTGAACCCGAAGGACGTGCCGAACGCGTCGACGACTGCGACACGGAATGCTGACATCGGTTGCCTGCCTACCGGTTGGCCGGAGCAGAGCCGGGGTGGGCGACATCGGCGCGGAGCGCGAGGAGCCGGTACACCGCATTGGTGAGCACGTGCCGGACGCTGAACCCCGACGTGCCGGGGGCCCGGCCGTCCAGGATGTCGTGTTCGCCGCCCTGCTCGCGGATGTCGCGACGGGTCAACCCGGTCCGCTCCCGGAACACCTCGGGGAGCGCGTGCCGGGTGACGCCCAGGTGCGCCATCCGGAAGTCCACGAACTTATCGATCACCCTGACCAGCCGATCGCGGCCCGCGCGGTCGAGCACCAGCCGTCCGTCCCGCAGCCGCTGGGACACGTTCGCACCCCGGATGGAGTCGCCGCGCCAACGCGCGATGACGGGCCGGGACCACGAGGGGAAGTAGGACATCGACTGGTCCAGGAAGATGCCGTACCCCTCCGACGGCGGCAGCAGGGCCAGTTCGAGGAGGTGGACACTGGGCATGAACGCACCGCTCGCGCCGCGCGCGCCGCCGGGATGGCCCATGTGATAGGGGCGGAACCGGTTGAACGCCTCCTGCGACAGCTTGCGGTACCTGGCCATGTACCGCGTGAACTCCGCAAGGTGCTCGACGACGTCGTCCAGGACGGCGGCCGGTCGGGCGGCGGCCGCCGGCAGGACCAGCGAGCGCAGGCCGTAGGCGGCCGATTTGGCCCACGGTTCGGAGAGGTGGTGGCCGAGGTAGAAGTCCCGTTCGAGAGCGGCGTCCCGGCCTGCGGAGAACACCCGGATGTCCCCGCTGCGCCGGTATTCCTCGCAGTTGACGTCGATCAGGAGTTCATAGCTCAGATGGGGATCCAGGGCGGGGAACCTGGCGCACTGGGCGGATATCAGCTCGGCCAGGGCGCGGGGCGCGGCGTGCGGCCCTGCGGGCGCGTAGCCGCTGAGCAGGAAGAGCAGATCGAGCTGGAGGAGCCGCGCGGTCCGCTCGTCGTCCTCGGAGAGGCACTGCGGAGTGACTTTCCGGAGCATCTGCTCGTGCGAGTCGGTGAGTTGATCATATGTCAGGCGCCCTGCCGAGAGGTCGCTGAGGGCGGCGGGAAGGCTGCACAGGACGTGGTCGCGCAGCGGTGAGCCCGAGCGACCGGTGGCGGGAGAGGTGTGCTGCCGGGGGTGGTGTGCGACACCGTCGAAAAGTTGGCTGCTGTTCACGTCTGCTCCTGGTCGGCCGCCGCGACGGCCTGTGACGGCACTGGGGTCGGTGTTGCCCGGAGGCCCGGCTGTCTGCCGGGGCCTGTACCGGCGGCGCCGAGGCCGTGCGGGCACCCGTAGCTCACTGCCCCGCCGGGAAGTCGGCGGCGGCGCTCGCCTCGGCCCACTTCCGCGTCTCGTCCGCGCGCGCCTCACCGGCGGCCAGGGCGACGGTCACGGCGTGGGCGCCGAGCAGTAGCCGGCGCGGCGGGTCGTCGTGGCCGACGACGTCGATGATCACCTGGGCGGCGCGGGCCGGGTCGCCGGGCTGCGTGCCGGTGTTCTCCCGCCGGTACCGGTTCATGGCGCCGACGGTCTCCTCGTAGTCGGGTCCCACCGGGTGCAGCTCCATGGACGAGCCCTGCCAGTCCGTTCGGAAGGCTCCGGGCTCGACGATGACCACCTTCACCCCGAACGGGGCGACCTCGCCGGCCAGTGCCTCGGAGAAGCCCTCGACGGCGAATTTCGCGCTCTGGTAGGCGCCCATGCCCGGGGTGCCTCCGACCCGGCCGCCCAGAGACGAGAACTGCACGAACACTCCCGACCGCTGCTCGCGCAGCACCGGCAGCGCGGCCCGGGTGACGTTGACGACCCCGAAGAAGTTCGCCTCGAACTGCTCGCGGAAGTCCTTGTCCGTCATCTCCTCGATCGGGCCGCTGTTGGCGTATCCGGCGTTGTTCACCACCACGTCCAGCCGCCCGAACGCCGTGACCGCGCTGTCCACCGCGGCACGGGCCGCAGCCGCGTCGGTCACATCCAAGGCCGCGGTGCGGACCTGCGCCCCGTATCGGGAGACCTGGTCCGCCAGCTGCTCCGGTCGCCGAGCCGTCGCCAGGACCTGCTCTCCGCTCTCCAGAACCGCTTCGGTCAGGCGCCGCCCAAAGCCCCGGGACGCGCCGGTGATCAACCACGTGCGAGTCATGTCAAGCCCCTTTTGTCTGTGGTGAGACCATCGGTCATCACTGTCCCGTGCGGTGAATCCGTCGCACATCAGTCATATGACGCTGAGTCCGCGATGGCGGCCAGGTCGAGCGTGACTGAATCCGTGCAGCTCAGCCGACCGCGGTGTTCGTATGAGTGCAGCCGGCGGGGCGGACGCTCGGGGCCGGCCGCGGAGAGCGGCCGGAGGTGGGGAGATGCTGTGGCGCCCGGGGGAGGCCGGGCGCCACGGGGGTCAGCCGGTGACCGGCAGGAAGCTCCAGTGGAGCTTGGGTGCGGTGGACGCGGGGCTGCTGATCGTCGCCACGTCGGAGGACGCGCTCCGGGTGAGGTTCAGCTGCTCCACGGGGGTGGTGTGGTTGGTCAGGAGGGTCCCCTTCGAGCCGTCGGGTGTCGCGCACCACAGGTAGCCGTCGTCGTTGGGGCGGAAGCCGCCCATGGTGACGGCGCTGCCGTCCAGCGGCTGCCCCGGATGGGCCGCCGTCGAGTTGACGTACTGCCCCTGGTTGACCAGGTAGAAGCAGGCGTCCGAGCCGATCCGACCCGCGGAGACCGTACCGAACCGCTGGTTGCCGTTGTGCCCGTTCGGGGCGAAGAACAGCGGGTGGGGCGCGGTCTCCAGATCGTCCACCGTGAGCGCCGAGGGCTGGGACCCGTTGTCCCCCGAGACGATCTCGTTGAGGCCCGCGGCCTCGCGGGGGTCCTGGAGGAACCAGCGCTGGGCGGCCGAGCCGTCGTAGTCGCGGCCGGCCAGCGCCTGGCCGCTGCCGACGTCGGTGAGGAACTGCCGGGTGACGTAGTTCTGCAGGGTCCAGGTGCCGTCGAGCTGGTCGACCGGCGCCCAGAGCTGGTCCAGTGCCGCGTTCGGCCACAGCACCGTCCGCGCGTTTCGGGCGCCGCCCTCCTGCCCCAGGTAGCGGCCGCTGAAGGGAACGTTCGCGTGGAACAGGCGGTAGTAGCCGGGGTACTCGGGGTCGGGCGTCAGGCTGAACACCTGCGACGGGAGGTTCGCCTGGTCGATCGGCTGATCGGCGACCACGTGGCTGGTGCCGGAGGGGCCGGCCACGTTGGTGGTGGCGGCGCTGCGCACCACGACCTGGGCGGGCACGGCCTGCGCGGCCTGCTGCTGCGCCGGCGCCTGCTGGGCGGGCAGGTTGGCGAGGGTGAAGACGACGGGGTAGTGGTCCGACGTGGTCAGGTTGACCCGCACGGCTCCGGTGACGCTGGGCTGCGCCTGGGCCGTGGGAACGACCGCGTAGTCGATGGTCGAGGGAGCCGCTGTGGTGGTGACCAGCGGCGTCGGGCGCGTGGGCAGTTGCTGGGAGTGGATGGTGAAGTCCGGGGCGATCGCGGCCTGCAGGCTGTCCACGGCGCGGTTGTAGTCGCCCATCGCGATCCAGGGCAGGTCGGTGCCCCTCAACTGCTCCCGGATGTTGTGCAGGAGCTGGGGGTCGTCGCTGCCGCTGCCCGAGGATCCGTGCACCGAGAAGTAGACGACGCCGCCGACGTTGATGCCGAGCGCGGGCCGGGAGTCCGTGCCGTCGGTGATCCTGCCCTCCCGGGTGGTGTACACGCCGTTGCGGTCGACCCGGGTGCGGCTGAAGACGGCCATGTTCACCCGCCCGACCGTTCCCGGCCTGGGATTGGTGTCCGTGTGCAGCCAGTACAGGAACCCCGTGGGCCGGGCGGCGCTGCCGATCCGGTACTCCTGGACCGGAACTGTGAATCCACCGTTGTCGAACCACTGGGTGTTGGCGGTCGCGATCTCCCCCAGGAACGTGGCGCCGCGGGGCGGAGCGCCGGCCTCCTGCAGGGCGATGACGTCGGCTCCGGCCTGCCCGAAGCCGCGCCCGTACAGCTGTGGCAGGTCGTTGGCGTACTTGTTGCCGTTGGCGTCGGGGGTGTCCGCCCCCTGCATGTTCCAGGTGGCGACCTTGCGCGTGTTGTCGTCGCGCGGTTCGAGTCCGCCGGTGTCCGCCAGGAACAGCGACGGCCGCTTGCCCGCGTCGAGGGGCACGACACCCTTGTTCGTGTAGTCGAGGGTCTCCCGGCCGCCCCAGTCCGGGATCGCCTGGCCGTCCTGGCTCAGCGGCTGGAACCGGTCGGGGGCGCCGGTGGCGGAGCCGAACTGGAAGGCCGTGCCGGACTGCGTGCCGTAGGGCGCGTAGGGCTCGTACGCCCCGCCCGGTGTGGTCTGCTTGACCATCGTGTTGTCGTGGAAGACGTTCTGCGGGCCCGAGGAACCGGACCACTTGACCGCCTTGGGGCCGGCCGCCCACCAGATCGGGTACCAGGTGCCTTCGTCGACCTCGCCGCCCTCGCCACCGCAGTTGGTCTGGCAGCTGCCCGAGCGGTGCTCGTACGGGACCCTCAGTTTGTTCTGCTCGAAGAGGTTGTTGTGTTCCCAGCCGCCGTGCAGGTTCAGGTCCGAGTCGAGGTCGTTGCGGAAGGCGACGTTGCCGCTGGCCGACCACTGGAAGGTGAAGTGGCGCAGGTTGCGGCTGAGGTTGTAGGCGTACAGCGAGTCCCAGACGCGGCTGCCGCGCAGGTAGCCGTTGCCGCCCTTGCCCTTGTTCCAGGCACCGTCGAAGGTGTTGCGCTCGATCTGGAGGTTGCGGGCGTCCTCGGTGACGATCGGGTGCGAGCCGGTCATCTCGGCCTTCAGACCGCGTACCCAGTCGTTGGCGGCCCACTTGAAGACGATGCCGTGCATCGCGTACTCGGGGGCCATGTTGCCGTAGTTGTGTACGGCCTGGTCGGGGGTCAGCTGGTAGGTGCCGCCGCCGAGCTTGGGCAGGCCGTTCATGTCCTGGGTGAAGGCGAAGTCCTCGAAGCCGACGCCCTGGACGACCTTGAGCGGGGTGACCTTGCTGGCGTACGGCTTGTCGCCCAGGGCGGGGGAGCCGTCGGAGGTGGAGTCGACGGGCAGGTCCCACTCCAGCGGGCGGTCCAGAGTGACGGTCTTGGCCGCCGCGTCCAGGGAGTTGACCCGGAACATCTGCTGGCGCATGTGCAGGTTGTCCATCTGGCTGCGGTCGGACACGCCCTGCTGCTCGTAGAACTTGACGCTGTTGGCCGCTCCGACCCAGACGTAGCCGCCCGGGGAGAACTTCTTCATGTCCGCCTTGGCGTCCAGCTGCACGGTGCTCTGGCCCTGGCGGGCCGCGTAGCCGGGGTCGGCGGCCGGGGCGGCGACCTTGATGCCGGAGGCCCAGTGCTGGTTGACGCTGCCTTCGAAGATGTCCTTGCGGTTGGTGGGGGCGGCCGCCCAGTCGTCCTGGTAGCGGTCGGCGATGTCGCGGGTCTGCACCCGGAACAGGCCGCGGCCGGGCCAGATCCAGCCGCCGGTGCCGACGTCGCTGCCGCTGCCGCCTTCATGCTGTCCTGGTCCCAGCGGCCGTTGACCAGGGTGTCGTAGCGGGTGTTGACGTCCGGCCGGAACACCAGCCGGGTGCCGCCGTCGCCCGGAGCCCTGCCCGCGCAGGACCAGGTAGTCGGCGTCGACGTAGATCTGCCGGGACACGTCGATCCGCCCGGCCGGCAGGGAGATGAGCGAGAGCCGGTTGAAGTTGGCGTTCGGCGAGCAGTTGGCCTTGACCTCGTCGATGGCCTTCTGCAGCCCGGCGGTGTCGTCGGCGCCGTCGTTCGCCCGCACGCCGTATCGGGCGGCGAGCACGTCCGGGGTGATGCGGCAACCGGGATCGTCGGTCAGGTCACCGTCACTGGGCAGCTGCTGGCCGCCCCGGAAGCCCACGCGGGACCAGTCCGGCATCCCGGGTGGCGGCGACGTGCGGTTGGCGAAGCTCAGGTCCGGGCCGTCGGCCCCGGGGCCGGCCGTCACCGCGGTGGCGGGGGCTGCCGCTTCGAGGACGGGCGCAGCCGAGGCGAGCGCGGGGACGGTGAGGGAGAGCAGCAGGCCGGACAACAGCGCGGCCGCTGGTCGAAGACGTTTGATGGGAGTTCCTTCTGTGTCATCGGATGGTTCCGGGGGCGGGTGCCGGGGGCAGTGGCGAGCGGGGCGGATCCGTCAGGGCACCGCTCTCGGAGCGGACTCTGCTGCTATGGGCACCAGAACTGGAGGGAGGAGATCCGGTCGTTGACGTAGTACTTGGAGCTTCCGGTGCCGTAGTCGGCCGTCGCACCCCAGTGCCACGTCTCGGTGTAGTCCAGGTCGGAGGGGTGGAGCTCGCCGTACGGGTCGTCCATGAACTTGACCGAGCACTGCGAGTTGTTGATCCAGGACGACACCTGGTTGTCGGTGATCTCCCCGTTAAGGAAGTGGACCTGCGTGAGGCGCACGATCGCCGCGTTGCCGCCGGCCGGGGGAGGCGTGACGATCGCCTTCGAACCCGTCCCGCCCTCGTGCTGGTAGAGGCAGAGCGCCCACGCGGGGCAGCCGTCGTAGGGCGGGTTCGCCGCGGACGCCGGAGCCGCCGTGGCGATCAGCGCCGCGCCGGCGAGGGCGGTCGCGACGGCGGCGGACTTCAGCCGGAGGGATGTGCGGGCCATGGTGGAACTCGCTTTCGGGGGTCGGCCTGTAGAGCCGATACAGGCTGGGTGACATTGCTTACGCGCGGCCATCGAGCGGTACGTTCGGGAAGACGGGGCACGACGCATCGAGCGGAACCGCTGGCCAACCGTGCTTCACCGCCGCGCGTCGGCACATCAGTCATCTGACTGCGAGAGCCGACTGGTTGATCGCGTCGGTTGCACGTCGGGCGGTGAGCCACGGCCGGGGGTTAGCAGGCCTGGTTTGGGCTTGACCGAGCGGACGTGCCGTCAAATGACCAACGTCGAACGATTGCGCGGAACCAATGATGGAGAACGCACGCCCGCCTCGCAGGGACACACCAATAGCCGAAGCCGTCGCGGTAGAAGTGCAGCAGCCGGTCGTATGCCCGCTTCTCCTCGGCCCGACAGGTTCGCGGGGGCCGGGTCAAGGTTGCGCACACGGCGCAGGACGTCGTCCGGCACGGTTCACATGTTCACACCTCCGAGAACTTCCAGGCCCGTGGTGGCCACTTCGTCGAGCTGAACGTGCAGGGAGCGGACGCGCGGACCGTACAGGTTCCAGTGCGCCTGCCTGGCCACCAGGGCGAGATCGAGGAGGTCGACCAGGGTCGCCTGTCGGGCACTGCCGGCGACTGCTCGGGCGGACGCCATGCCGACCGGGGAAGTCGGTCCCCGCGCCGCGCACTTGGGGCGAGCAGACCTTCGGCAACATCATCCACTGGAACGAGGTCGACCGGGGCGGCCACTTCGCCGTCTGGGAGCAGCCGCAGCTGCTGGCCGAAGAACTCCGCACCGCCTTCCGGTCGCTGAGGTAGCACGGACGCCCGCAACCCTCCGGGCCCCCGGACGCTGACCATCCGTGCCACCGGCCCGGGGACGGCCGGGGATGACCGGACCGGTGCGGCTCAGCCGGCCCCGCTCTTCGTAGGATGGGTGTAGCTCCTCCGGGAGGAACTCGTACCGGAGGAGCCATGCCGCAGCGCGCGAAACACCAGCTGCTCGGGCGCGCCCGGGAGTTGGACGTGCTGGCCAGTCTGCTGCGCGAGGTGGGCGACGGGCGCAGCCGGGTGTTGGTGCTGCGGGGTGAGGCCGGCGTCGGCAAGTCGGCGCTGCTCGACCATCTGGCCGGTCAGGCGGGGCAGTGGCAGGTCGTGCGCGCGGCCGGCGTTGAGGCCGAGGCTGAGTTCGCGTACTCGGCTCTGCAACAGCTGTGCGCCCCGCTGTTGTCGCACCTCGACCGGCTGCCGCCGGTGCAGCAGGACGCGCTGCGTGTCGCCTTCGGCCTGAGCGCGGGGAACCCGCCCGAGATGCTGCTGGTCGGGATGGCGGTCCTCGGCCTGTTCGCCGAGGCGGCGGCCCGGTCTCCGCTGGTGTGCGTGGTCGACGACGCGCAGTGGCTGGACCTGATGTCCCAGCGGATCCTGGCGTTCGTCGGGCGTCGACTGGACGCGGAATCGGTGGCGTTGGTATTTGCCGAGCGGATCACCGACGGGAAGGGGGACGAGGGCTTCTCCGGTCTGCCGGACCTCCTCCTGCGCGGGCTGGCCGATGCCGACGCCCGGGCGCTGCTGGACGGCGTGCTGCCGGGGCCGGTCGACGCCCGGGTGCGGGACCGGATCGTGGCCGAGACCGGCGGTAACCCGCTTGCCCTGCTGGAGCTGCCCCGGGGCCTGTCGCCGGTGGAGTTGGCGTTCGGCTTCGGCGGGCCCGGCGCCGGCCCGCTGGCGACCCGGGTCGAGGACGGCTTCCGTCGGCGCGTCGACGCCCTGTCTGCCGACACCCGGGCCCTGCTGCTGGTCGCGGCGGTCGAACCGGTCGGCGACGGGCCGCTGTTGTGGCACGCCCTGCGCCTGCTGGGCATCGGGCTGGAGGCCGCGGCACCGGCCGAGGCCGCGGACCTGATCAGTCTGGGAGCCTCGGTGCGGTTCCGGCACCCGCTGGTGCGTTCGGCCGTGTGGCGGGGCGCGGAGCCCGCCGAGCTGCGCGCGGCGCACGGCGCCCTGGCCGAGGCCACCGACGCCGAGCGTGACCCTGACCGGCAGGCCTGGCACCGGGCCCATGCCGCGGTCGGGCCGGACGAGCAGGTCGCCACCGCACTGGAGGGCTCCGCCGATCGGGCCCTGGCGCGCGGTGGGCGGGCGGCCGCCGCGTCCTTCCTGGAACGGGCCGCGGCGCTCACCCCCGACCGGAAGGAGCGGGCGCGGCGCGCACTGGCGGCTGCTGCGGCCCATCTCGCCGCGGGCGTGCCGGCCCGGGTGCCCGAACTGTTGGCTGTCGCCGAACTGGGGCCGCTGGACCGGCTGCAGCAGGCCCAGGCCGGCCGACTGCGGGCCAGGGCCTCGTCCATGACCGACTCGGGGTTGGGCGCGGTGCGGCCGCTGCTCGATGCGGCGGGCCCGCTCAGGGACCTTGACCCGGCCGCCGCACGGGAGACCTACCTCGCGGCGTTCGATGCGGCCCTCTGGGTCGGCCGGTACGACGAAGGCGCACTGCACCGGGTCGCCGAGGCCGCTCGCGACCTGCCGGCCGGCGAGGAGACGGCGGGTGTCTTCCTCCGGGCCCTGGTCACCTGGACCGTGGACGGGCCGGTCGCCGCCTTCCCGCTGCTGGCGCGGGCGCAGCGCTCGCTCACCGACGAGGAGGACCCGTCCGTCCTGTGGGCGGCCGCGAACGCCGCCGCGGTGCTGGGCGACCTCCCGGGCTGGCTGGACATCGGCGACCGGGCGGTCCGCTTCGCCCGGCGGACGGGAACCCTGTCGGTCCTCCCGACGGCACTGCCCTACCGGGCGTACGCGCTGGGCTTCGCGGGGCGTTTGTCCCAGGCGGGCGACCTGCTGGCCGAGGCCGCGGCCCTCGAGGAGGCCACCGGCGTGGTGAAGCGCACGGCCCCGGCGGCCTTGATCAGCGCGTACCGGGGACGGGAACGACCGGCCCTGGAGGTGATCGAGGCGATGGAACACGAGGGCGAGCAGCGCGGCTTGGGCCGACTCGTCGACGTGGCGGCGTGTGCCCGGGCCGTGCTCCACAACGGTCTGGGCAACTACGCGCTCGCCCTGGAGGCGGCGCTGCGGGGCACGAAGCACCAGGACCTCGTCGTGTACCAGTGGACCTGTGGTGAGCTGGTCGAGGCCGCGACCCGGGCCGGCGACCCGGCCGCGGCGGCCCGGGCGCGCGAGCGGCTCGCCGACTGGAGCCGGGCCGGCACCCCCTGGGCCCTCGGTGCGCACGCGGTCGCCGAGGCCCTGACCGGAGCACCGGAGAATGCCGAGGACCGCTACCGCGAGGCCGTCGACCACTTCGGCCGGGGCGGGCTCCGGGTGTTCGAGATCCGGGCCCGACTGTTGTTCGGGGAGTGGCTGCGCCGCCAGAACCGGCGCGCCCAGGCCCGTACCGAACTGCGGGCGGCGCACGAGGCGGCGACGGCGACGGGCATGGAGGCGTTCGCCGAGCGGGCCCGGCGAGAACTGCTCGCCACCGGCGAGACCGTCCGCAAGCGGGCCCCCGGCGCGCCGGTCCTGACTCCGCAGGAGGCGCAGATCGCCCGCCTCGCGGCCGGCGGGCACCCGAACGCGGAGATCGGAGCGCGGCTGTTCCTCAGCCCCCGCACGGTCGAGTGGCACCTGCGCAAGGTCTTCGCCAAGCTGGGGATCTCCTCCCGCCGTGAGCTCGACGGCGCCCTGGCCGGGCAGTAGCCGGCCGCCGGGCAGGGCCTTCAGCGGGTGGCGCGGGCGGCCTTCTCGACGACCCCGGTCACCAGGCCCGGGTGGGACACCGCGACGGAGTGGGACGCGGCCACCTCGGTGGTGTGGGCGTGGGCGCGGTCGGCCATGAACCGCTGGGCGGCGGCCGGGATGTTGAGGTCCTCGGTCGTGACGATGTCCCAGCTGGGAACGGTCTGCCAGGCGGCGGCGGTGGCCTTCTCCTCCAGCGCGGCCTGGGCGATCGGCCGCTGCGATGCGGCCGCCAGCGCGGCCTTGTCGGCCGGGACGTCGGCGGCGAACTGGGCCCGGAACTTGTCCTGCTGGATGTACAGGTCGGTGCCGGTGCTGCCGTCGGCGTTGGTGAACGGCACCGGGTCCAGCGTGCCGGGCAGGGTGGACCCGGGGAACCGGTTGGTCAGCTGCAGCGCGGACTCACCCGGCGCGGGCAGGAACGCGGCGACGTAGACGAGGGCCTTGACCCGCGGCTCGCCGACGGCGGCCTCGCTGATGACCGAGCCGCCGTAGGAGTGGCCGACCAGGACGACGGAGCCCTTGATGTGGTCGACGACGCTGCGCAGCGCGGCGGCGTCGGAGGCCGGGCCGCGCAGCGGGTTGGCGGCGGCCACCACCGGGTAGCCGTCGTGGCGCAGCTTGGCGATCACGCCGTCCCAGCTGGAGCCGTCGGCGAACGCGCCGTGCTCCAGGACGACGGTCGGCTTCGGGCCCCGGTCGGCGGCCGAGTCCTCGGTCGCGGCGTTCGCGGCGTTCGCGGTGCCAGCGACGGCGAACGCGCCGACGGTGGCGATCGCACCGGCCGCGGCGACGGCCCCGGCGACGAAGCGGCGCAGGCGGTTGCTCTCGATGCTGAACATGGAAACGCTCCAAGGGGTTTGAGCAGCGCAGTGGATCTGGCGGTTCTCCCTCACTGTCGCCCTCGGGCCGTTCCCGGCGCATCGGTCATGTGACTCCATGCTTCCGGCCGTTCCGGTCCTCGGAGCCGTCCCGCCGACTTGCGTCAGGTGACTGATGTGCCGCCACCGCCTGGGCCACCACAGTGAGGGCGCCGTCCCCGATTGCGAGGAGAGATCATGAAACGACGGTTCCTGACCATCGTCGCGGCCTGTGTCCCCCTGGCCGCCGCCGCGGCCGTCTCCACACCGGTGAGCGCGTCGGCGTCCCTCGCCGTCGCCGGCCCCTCGTCCTACACCTGCGCTCCGTCCACGCTGCCGGCCCCGGAGGGCACCGCGGTGGAGTCCGTGACCGCGGCCGCCGTGCCGGCCGGCACCTTCCAGGTGCCCGGGGTCCCGCCGCTCGGCGGGGGCCAGGTGCCCGACGTCCCGGCGCACTGCGAGGTGACGGTCACGCTGACGCACCCCGGCGCGAACGACCAGGCCAAGGTGAACGTCTGGCTGCCGCAGGCCGGTTGGAACGGCCGCTTCCAGGCGGTCGGCGGCAAGGCGTACGCCGCCGGGGACAACGGGGCCGGTCTCGCGGCGGCCGTCAAGCAGGGCTACGCCGCCGCCACCACCGACGCCGGCGTCGGCGGGCCCCTGGACACCGGCTGGGCGCTGGACCCCTCCGGGCACGTCGACACCGCGCTCCTGGACAACTTCGCCTCCCGCTCCGCGCACGAGATGGCGCTGGTCGGCAAGCAGGTCGTGGCCGAGGTCTACGGCCGGGCGGCGTCCTACTCCTACTGGAACGGCTGCTCCACCGGCGGCCGCCAGGGCTACATGGAGGCCCAGCGCTACCCGAACGACTTCAACGGCATCAACGCCGCGGCGCCGGGCATCAACTGGAACCAGTTCGAGGTCGCCACCCTGTGGCCGCAGGTCGTGATGAACGAGGCGCACACCTACCCGACCGGCTGCGAGTTCGACGCCTTCAAGCAGGCCGCCCTCAAGGCCTGCGACAAGCTCGACGGCGTCGCCGACGGCCTGATCAGCGACCCGCAGCGGTGCGACTTCGACCCGCGCCGCCTGGTCGGCACGCGGATCGAGTGCGACGGCAAGCAGGTCACCGTCACCGAGGCGGACGCCGAGGTGGTCCGCAAGATCTGGGACGGCCCGCGCGACGTGAACGGCAAGCGGCTCTGGTACGGGCTGCCGATCGGCGCCGACTTCCTCCCCCTGGCGGCCACCAAGAACGACGCGAACGGCGTTACCACGGGCGCGCCGTTCTTCGTCCCGTCGGTGTGGGCCGCCACGTTCGTGCAGGAGCAGCCCTCGTTCGACACCGCGAACCTCACCACCGCGAAGTTCGAGGAGCTCTTCCGCAAGGCCCGCGCCGAGTACGACCCGGTCATCGGCACCCGGGACGCGGACCTCTCCGCGTTCCGCGACGCCGGCGGCAAGCTGATCACCTGGCACGGCGACGCCGACCAGCTGATCCCCACCGCGGGCACGGTCGACTACCGCAAGCGCGTGGACGAGGAGATGAGCGGCACGAGGAAGGTCGACGACTTCTACCGGCTCTTCCTGGCACCGGGCGTCTCGCACTGCGGCCTGGACGGTGGCAAGGTCGACGACCTGGCGTCACTGACCGCCTGGGTCGAGCACGGCAAGGCACCGGCGGTCCTGCACGCCGCCCTGACCACCGCCACCGGTGGGACCGTCGCCCGTGACCTGTGCCGCTACCCGATGGTCTCCCGCTACACCGGCCACGGTGACCCGAACGCCGCGAGCAGCTTCCGCTGCGTCCGCCCCTCGCGCGGCTGAGACCTGCGGTACAACACGTTCGGGTCCGTCCCCCGGGCGGGGACGGACCCGAACACTGTCGTACGTGACCCGCTGCGCTCAGAGAGCCAGATCCGCCGCCAGACAGGAGAACCTGACCGCCAGCGCGTCGGGGTCGTGGGCGTCCACCGCCCGGTACGCCGACGGCACCGCCTTCTCCTCGACCATGTCCTCGAAGGCGACACGCTCCGGGAGCGTGCCGAACCGGGCCTTGCGGACTGCCGCCGCCTGTCCGTTCGTGCTGGGACCAGGATCACTCACGTCCGTACCTCCTGTGGTCGGCATGCGCGTGGGTCAGAGGTGGTCGGCGTCCACCACGGCCTGGGCGAAGGCCGTCGGCGCCTCCTGCGGCGCGTTGTGGCCGATGCCGTCGAGCAGGCGGTGCTCGTACCGGCCGGTGAAGAACCTCCGGTACCCGCTGCCGTCGGCCGTGGGTAGGAACGGGTCGAGGGCGGGGTCCACGGCGATGGTCGGCACGGTGACGGCGGGCCGGGCCGCGAGCAGCTGCTCGTAGCGCTCGTAGCGGGGCTCGCCGTCGGCCAGGCCCAGGCGCCAGCGGTAGTTGTGGATCACCACGGCGGCGTAGTCGGGGTTCTCGAAGGCCGTGGCGGTGCGCTCGAAGGTGGCGTCGTCGAACTTCCAGGTCGGGGAGGTCTCCTCCCACACCAGCCGACACAGGTCGTGCCGGTTCTGCCTGGTCTCCATGGCGATGCGGCCGCGGTCGGTGGCGAAGTAGTACTGGTACCACCAGGTGTGCTCGGCCTTCGGCGGCAGCGGGTTCCGCTGCGACGGGAGGTTGACGATGAGGTAACCGCTCACCGCCACCAGGGCCTTGACCCGCTCCGGCCACAGCGCCGCGACGGTGCCGGCGGCCCGCGAGCCCCAGTCGAAGCCGGCCAGCACCGCCTTGTGGATCTTCAGGGCGTCCATCAGAGCGATGACGTCGACGGCGATCGCGGCCTGCTGCGCGTTGCGGACGGTCGTCGGGGACAGGAAGGTGGTGGTGCCGTGGCCCCGTAGGTACGGCACGATCACCCGGTAGCCGGCGTCGGCCAGCAGCGGCGCCACGTCGACATAGCTGTGGATGTCGAACGGCCAGCCGTGCAGGCAGATGACCACCGGGCCGTGCTTGGGCCCGGCCTCGGCGTAGCCGATGTCGAGCACGCCGGCCCGGACCCGCTTGAGCTCGGTGAACGCGGTGTGGGTGCCCGGGGCGATGGTCGGGATGACCGGGGCCGGGCGGCCGGGCTGCTCGGAACCGGCCGCGAAGGCGGCCGGAGCGTTCGACGCCGCGCCGACCGACACCGCCGTGGCGCCCATGCCGAGGCCTACTGCCCTGGTGAACGTACGCCTGTTGATCATGTCCGATCCCTCCTGGAGGCCCGCTGGTGCCTCCACTGTTCTTCGGCAACCGGCGTGACACATCAGTCACATGACGTCGAGACACCCGAAGAGGCGTAAGGCTCTGCCGGGCCGCCACATTCAGTCATTCGACTGTTTCCGCCGTGCTTCCGCTCGGTGATCCTCGAAGGAGCGCCGCGATGCCGGCGGATCGTCGTGTGCCGTCGTGTGTGCAATCGGAAGGTCTGGCCGTGAAGCAAACCCCCGTCGTCCTCATCCACGGTGCGTGGTTCCACAGGTCCTCCTGGGAGAGCTGGGCCGAACGGTTCACCGCGTACGGCTACGCGGTGTGCGTCCCGGACTGGCCCGGCGAGGCCCCCACCGCCGACCAGGTCCGCCGCGATCCCGGGCCGCTGCGCGACCTCGGGCTCGCCGCGCTCACGGCCCACTACGAGAGGGTCGTGCGTTCCTTCGACAACCCGCCGGTGCTCATCGGGCATTCAGCCGGCGGTCTGATCGCCCAGCGCCTCCTCGGCGCCGGCCTCGGCCGCGCCGCCGTGGCCCTCGCGCCGCTGCCGGCCGGTTCGACCCGGCACCTGTGCTTCGAGCCGCTGTCCCGGACCTGGTTCCGGCACGTCGTTTCCAACGCGGTCGGTGAGGAGGAGGCCGCGAAGCTCTACGACCGGTACGCCGTCCCGGCCCCGCTCCGGCTGCTCACGGACCTCGGGCTCGATCGCACCGCCGCCGGGTCGGCCGACACCGTCGTGGACACGGCCGATTCGGCGCGCGGACCGCTCCTGCTCGTGTCCGGCCAGGAGGACCGGATGGTCCCGGACGCCGTGACCCGCTCGGCCTACAAGCTCTACGGAGATTCCTCCGCCGTGACCGATCTGAAGCAGTTCGCCGATCGGGGGCACTCCCTGGTGTTCGACAGCGGCTGGCGCCCGGTCGCCGACCACGTCCTCGCCTGGCTGGCCGCGAACGGCATCGAGGCCGCGGCCGCACAGGGCTGAGCGCGGGCGTCAGACCTGCGCCGCGTCGGTCCGGCTCAGGGTGTCGGTCCGGCTCAGCGCGTCGCGCAGCGCCGCCCGGGCCGTGATGCCCAGCTTGGGGAAGATGCGGTACAGGTGTGAGCTGACGGTGCGCGGCGACAGGTGCATCCGCTCGCCGATCTCCTTGTTCGTCAGACCGCTGGCGGCCAGGTCGGCGATGCGGCGTTCCTGCCAGGTCAGCGAGGCCAGGTTCAGCGTCGAGACGCGGGGCGGGATCCCAGTGGCGCGCAGTTCGGCCCCGGCCCGCTCGGTCCAGCCGGCCGCGCCCAGCCGCTCGAACGCCTCGGCCGCCGGGACCAGGTACGGCCGCGCCGCCGCCCGGCCCTGGACGTGGCACACCCGGACGCCGTGCGCCAGCCGGATCCGGGCCAGCTCGAACGGGAAGCGGGCGGCGTCCGGGTGGGATTCGGCCCGGACGAACATCTCGGCGGCCTCCCGCTCGTCCTCGGCGGTCATCGCCAGCGCGCCGTAGGTGATCAGCGCCAGGCGGGGCGACACGGACGGCAGACCGGCGTCGCGGGCGGCGAGGGCGTGCGCCCGGGCCTGCTCGACGCGTCCGGTGTGCTGGGCGGCCTCGACGAGATCGAGCAGGGTACGCGAGGCCTGATACGTGTAGGGCCGGAACGTGCCCGGCTGCGTGATCCCGATGGCGTAGAGGTAGGCGGCCTCGTAGTCGCCGGAGCCCAGCGCGGCGGTCGCGCCGGCGGAGTCGGCGACCTGGGTCAGGAACCCCAGTCCGCGCGGGCGGGCCCAGGCGTCCACCTCGGCCTGGAGGTCCCGCGCCCGCCCGACCTGTCCGCGCAGCGCCGCCAACTGGGCCAGGTACGCGCGGCTCTGGGTGGCGAACAGCCGGTGGCCGTGCTCGGTCGCCCGGTCCAGGCCGCGCTGTCCGGTTTCCTCGGCCTGGGCCCATTCGCCGGCCGCCATCTGGTCGAGCATGATCTGGTGCAGCATGACCATGCCGGTGGCCACGGCTCCGGTCTCCAGCTCGCGGTCCACGACGCGCTGCAGGTGGGGGCGGTAGTGGCTCAGGAGGTCGAGGTGGTACGCGGCCGCGCCGAACCGAGTGACGTCCCAGGGCTCCAGATTCGACAGGTTGGCGGCGGCCTGTCGCACCGGCCCGGCCCAGCCTGCCCCGTGCCTGGTCACATCGCTCCAGGTGTCGCTGAAGAGGCGCGAGTGTTCGGTGACGAGGTCGCCCATGGAGGCCAGGAGTTCGCGCGTGCTCTCCCAGACCGCGCGATCCCCGCCGAACTGACTGATCGCCAGGAGGAGGACCACCAGCCGGGTGAGGACCTCGTCGGGTTCGGTGCTGCCGACAGCCAGCGCAGCGGCTGTCCCGCGGTCCCGGAGCTTCTCGATCTCGGCCGAGACCTGGCGGTGCGTGGAGCGGACGTCCCCGTCCTGGTAGAGCGCCCGGTAGGCGGCCGCCAGCACCGAGGCCGGCGACTCCGTCGAGCCGGGCGCGAGCTCCGCCTGGACCAGCCGGTGCGCCTGGCCGAGGCGGGCGGCGTGACCGGCGACGAAGGCCGCGTCGGTCAGGCGCCGGGACCGGTCGGTGTGGTTCTCGCTGAGCTCGGCGGCCCGGGTCAGCCAGCTCACGGCCGCCAGCGCGCCGCCGCGCCGGGTCGCCGACTCGGCTGCCGCCTCCAGGACGTCGGCGACCTCCTCATCCGGATCGACCGTCGCCGCCGCCAGGTGCGTCGCCCGGCGTTCGAGGTTCTCCCGGTGAAGCTGCGCCAGCGCCAGGTGCGCGGCGCGGCGCTGGTTGGGAGTGGCCATCCGCACGACGGCAGAACGTACGAGTGGGTGGCGGAAGACGAGATCACCGGTGACCGCGTCGATGTCCAGCAGCCCGATGGCCACGGCCGTGTCGGCGTCGCGCATGGCGTAGCGGGTGCCGGGGACGGCGTCGGTGCCGCGCGGGGTTCCGGCTCCGTCGAGCGCGCCCGTCAGGAGTTCGGCCCGGACCTGCTCGTCGAGGGCCGCGATGCGGGCGCCGAACAGCCGTTGCAGCCGCCGGGGCAGCGGCACGCCGCGCTGACCGATGAGGTCTTCGAGCGGGAGGTCGCTCGACCGGCCCGCGAAGTGGGCGGGCAGCTCCACCAGGGCCAGCGGGTTGCCCTGGGCCTGGTCCAGGACGATCCGGCGGGCCTGTCGGCCCAGATCCGGATACCGGTGGTCCAGCAGACGTGCCGCCTCCTCGTCGGGGAGGGCGTCCACCGGCAGCTCGGGCAGTGCGGCGGTGTCGAAGCGCGAGGTGAGGTCGGTGCGGACCGCGACCAGGAGCTTCACCGGGCCGCCGGCCAGGCGCCGGCCCACGAAGCCGCAGACGTCGGCGCTGGCGTCGTCCAGCCACTGCCCGTCGTCGAGGACCAGCAGCAGCGGCCGCTGTGCGGCGGCGAGCGACAGCAGGTTGAGAGCGGCGATGCCGAGCGTCATGACCGAGGGCGGATCGCCCTGCACCCCGCCGAACACGGCATCGAAGACCGCCCGGGTCCCGTCGTCCAGCCGCTCGACGTCGGCCAGCAGCGGATGGAGGAACTGGTGCAGCCCGGCATAGGGCAGCTCGGACTCCGCCTCGACGCCGGCGGCCCGGACCACCACGTGGCCCTCCTGCTCCGCCAGCGCGACGGCGTGGCCCAGCAGCGAACTCTTGCCGACCCCCGCTTCCCCGCGCAGGACGAGCGCCCGGCCCGTGGCGGACCCGAGGAACTCCGCGAGCTGCGCCCGCTCCTCCTCGCGGCCCACCATCGTCGTGGTGACACCCCACCGCTGCGACCCAGTCATGCCCCGGCCCCTTCCCGCGTACGCCGACCACCGACCACGATCCCGGGAACGCGGGCCCTTCGAGCCCGTGTCGAACCCTGGCCCATACCCGGGCCGGGGCGGCCAGTGCCCCCTGACCCGCGGACCGCGAGTGGGTCGTCAGTCAAATGACTGGGGTTCCGGGAAACGACCGGCGTGGGAATGCGGATCACGATTTCGGTCAAGTGACCGATGCTCCGGGCCGCAGCCGTGCACGACTGTTGAACCCAAGGAATTCGACGAGAGGAAATACCGGGCGGGCCCGGCATGCTGACTCATGGTCAGCTAGCCATCGCGATGGCGAACACCGGGTGGGGGCAGGTGGCTGTTCGCGAGCAGGGGACCACGCGGATCCAGCTGACCTCGGTCTACTCCCACGGGGGCTGGCTCCAGGGGTGGAACCTCGAAGGCAACGGCTTCCTCGCCCGGTACGCACCCGCTCTGATCGCGTACGCCGCGACAGTCTTCCTCTTCGCCACCTCCAACCAGGGCGCCGTCTACTGGGAGCAGTCCCGCACGTACTGATGCCTCGTGGGGCAGTTGCGTCACTCCGAGAAAGTCCGAGAAAGGAAGACCCGCCATGTCTGTCAGCTACACCGCCACGGTCGAAGTCACCGGCGAGGGCCGCAACGGCGGCACCGTCCGCTCCACCGACGGGCTGCTCGACCACCGCCTGTCCATCCCCAAGGAGTTGGGCGGAGCCGGCGACGCCACCAACCCGGAACAGCTCCTCGCCGCGGGCTGGGCCGCCTGCTTCCTGGGAGCCCTGCGCCACGCCGCCGCCCAGCGCACGATCAGGCTGACCAGCACCGAGGTCACCGCCGAGGTCACCCTCCACCACGGCGACGACGGCGAGTTCTCGCTCCTGGCCACGCTGTCCCCGCGCCTCGGCGGCGTCGACCAGCGCACTGCCGAGGAACTTGCCGAGGCCGCCCACCTGATCTGCCCGTACTCGAAGGCGACCTGCGGCAACATCCCTGTCACCATCGAGGCCGTGGCCGTCTGAGCACCCCGACACTCGGGTACGCCCCGACCGGCCCGCGCACGAGCGGGCCGGCCGGGGCGCGTGAGGAGGAAGGAATGCAGATGCCGGAATCAGAAGCCGAGAACACGCCGGATGGCGCCCCCGTGGCCCGCAGAACGATGCTGGGCATGCTCGCCGCCGGGGCGGTGGGACTGGTCACGGCGCCGTACGTACGGACCGGCTGGGAACGCGTGCTGGCCGGGGTCTCCGAGGCCGACCCGACCGGACTCAGCGCCCTGCTGCCGAACCCGGGAGGGTTCCGCTACTACAGCATCGTCGGCTCGGTCCCGCGCAGGGGCGAGCACGACTACGAGCTGAGGATCGACGGCCTGGTCGACCGGCCGCGCACGTACACCCTCGCAGACCTGCAGGCGCTGCCGCAGACCCGGGTCGTCCACGACGTCCAGTGCACCGACGGCTGGCGCGTCGAGAAGATGCCCTTCGAGGGGCTGAAGCTCTCCGACCTGCTGGACGCGGCCGGAGTCCGCGCCGGAGGCAGGGCCCTGCGCTTCACCTGCTTCGACGGGGCCTACACCGAGAGCCTCACGCTGGAGCAGGCCCGGCGCTCCGACGTGCTGGTGGCCCTGCGGATGCTGGACGCGCCGATCACCCACGAGCACGGCGGCCCGGTCCGGCTCTACGTGGCGCCGATGTACTTCTACAAGTCCGCCAAATGGCTGTCCGGCATATCGGTCACCGACCGGGTCGTCCCCGGCTACTGGGAGGAACGCGGATATGACGTCGACGGCTGGCTCGACGACACCGCCGAACGCGGCACGACCTGACGGGCGGGTACGGAGGTTCACCACCGCCGAGCGGATGGTCCACCGGGCGACCGCGGCGCTGATGGTGCTGTGCGCGGCGGCGGCGGCCTGCCTCTACATCGGGCCGCTCGCCCAGGCGGCGGGCCGGCGGTACCTGATGGCCACCGCCCACGAGTGGTCCGGCATCCTGCTCCCCGTGTCGTTCCTCCTGGGACTGTTCTCCGCGGACTTCCGCGCCGATCTGCGCAGGCTGAACCGCTTCGCGCCGTACGACCGGCGCTGGCTGCGCGCGGTCCGTCGGCGCTCCGCCGCACCGTCGGAGCGTCCGGCGGGCAAGTTCAATGCAGGGCAGAAGCTGTACGCGGGCTGGATCGCCGGCACCGTACTGGTGATGATGTCCACCGGCCTGCTGATGTGGAACGTCGGCCTGTTGTCGGGCATCTCCCGGACGAGCGCGATCTTCGTGCACGACATCCTCGCGTGGGGCGTCGCCGTGGTGCTGGTGGGCACATGCGCCAGGCGTACCGGGATCCTGAGGCGCGCCACGGCATGCGGACCGGATACGTGGGCCGGGAGTGGGCAGACCGGAACCACCCCCTGTGGCTGAGCAAGGACGAGCCGGACAACGCGCGGAACACCGCTGATCGGGAGCCGTGACCAGCGGCGACACCACACGTCAGGGGGAACGCGACGCTCGCTAGGGGAGCAGGCCGTACGCGTAGTCCCAGAGCTTGTCCGCAGCGACCGGGTCGATCGACCACCGCGCGACGCCAGACATGGTGAACTCAGGGCCTCCGTCAATGACTTCGGCCTCGTGGTTGTCCTCGAAGTGGCGGCCCGTGACACCGGCCACCAGGGGTGAGGCGGCCAGCAGAACGCTGGTGGCCGCCCCCTGCGCGGGAGTCTTGTAGTAGTCGGGAGTCAGCAGGTTCCCCTCCTCGTCCATGGCGCCGGCCGCCTGCATGGCGGCCCGGTCGAGGTGGCGCGTCAGGTTGGTGTGGATCCAGCCGGGCTCGCAGGAGTTGGCGACGATGCCGTCCCCGGCCCAGCGGCGGCTGATCCCGACGGCGAGCAGGACGTCGGCCGTCTTCGACTGTGCGTAGGCGACCATGGGGTCGTACCGGCGGCGTTCGAACTGCGGGTCGTAGAAATCGAAGCCGTGCAGGCGCTGCGCACCGGAGCTGACGGTCACGACGCGCGGCTTCTCGGCGGCCCGGAGAGCTTCGTGCAGTCCATGGACCAACGCGAAGTGACCGAGGTAGTTGATCGCCAGCTGCATCTCCCAACCCTGCGCGCTGACCTGCCGCTCCGGCAGCGCCATCACGCCGGCGTTGGCGACGACGGCGTCGACGGGGCCGTTCCAGCCGTCGCAGAAGGCTCGGACGGACCGCAGATCCGCGAGGTCGAGCGCGACGGCCTCGGTGGTGGGGAACTCCTTGAGAACCGGCTCGGCGATGGCGGGGTTCCGGGTCGCGATGACGACGTGCGCGCCCGCCCCCGCAAGGGCTCGCACGGTCTCGGTCCCGATCCCCGAGGCCCCGCCGGTGACGATCACGCGCTTGCCGGTCAGGTCGACCCCGGACAGGACCTCCGTTGCCGTGGCTCGCTTGTCGAAGGGGGTGGTGATGAGCGTCATGGTGAGGGGAGTTGTCCTTTCGGTACAGACTGGTCGTCGGGACGCAGAGTTTTCCGTGCCGGAGACTCTCCGGTCCGCTCTGGAAACCCTGACCCGCGGACCGCGTGCGGGTCATCAGTCAAATGACTCTCGTCTTCGTGGGCTCAGCCGTTTCAACGTAAGTCGCCTCCTGGCGCCCGCCAGTGATCATGGGTAGATGGGTTCGGGATAGTGAGGGATCCGATCACCGGCGCGGACGGCGACATCGCGCTCGTTCGGGCCGCGCAGGCGGGCGACATCACAGCGCTGGCTCTGTTGTGGGGCGACCTGGGCAGATGATCTATCGGCACCCGCAATGCCGACCACCAGGCAGAGGGCCCGGATCGACTACGGGATGATCGTGGCCTGCGCGAACCACGTCATCGCGGTCTCGGCCGCTTCGACGGGCAGGTCTGACAGGAAGACGACGGCCAGATTGTTCACGGGGCGGGAGCAGCAGACGTAGAACAGGTTGCGGGAGCGTGCGGTGCGCTCGGGCTTGTCGCTGCCGGCCATCATCTTTCCGATGCTGAACTGCGTCCAGGCACCGTCTTCGACCAGAACGACTACGAGAGGCTGATCCAGGCGCGGCTGGCCTCGGTCTTGGGCTCGCGGAGATGGATCTTCCCGTTGTCGATGGCGGCGAGGGTCCAGCGGACGTAGAGCTTGCGGTCCATGAGGTGGACGTCGGACCAGTGGAGGGCGAGGACCTCGCCGCGGCGCATGCCGGTGCCGAGCATGACCTCGAACAGATCGGTGAGCCGGTCGGCGTAGTGCTCCGAGTTGTGGCGCAGGAACGCCGCCGCCTCGTCCGGCGTCCAGCAGATGCGCTCGGCGGCGCGGGGCCTGGGCGGGACGGAGTGCTTGGCCGGGTTGTAGCGCAGCCCCCAGGAGCGGACGGCGGCGTTGAGGGCGTTGCGCAGGGTGGAGACGATTCGGTAGACGGTGACCTTGCCGCGCTTGGCCTTGCGCTGGGCGGCGATCCAGCGCTCGATGTGCTTGGGGCGCAGGTCCGGGAGGCGGTAGTGGCCGAAGGCGGGGATGAGGTCCCGTTCGACGCACGCCTCGTAGCCGGCATAGGTGTTCGGGGCGAGTTCTTCCTTCTTCGCGGTCAGCCATTGGCGCAGGAAGCTCGCCACCGTGGTGCGGCGGTCCTCGTAGACGCCCCGCAACTCACCATCCAGCACCGCCTTCATCTCCCGCGTCGCCTCGGCCCGGGTGGCGAACCCGCCCCGACGGCGAGTGCGGCGCTTGCCCTCTTCCGGGGCCAGGTCGACGCAGTATGTCCACGACCCGTGACCCGCCTCCTCCAGCAACCACACACACCACGGACCCAGCTGCTTCCCGTTCCCGTCCGTACAACCACACCGCCGGTAGACCCGACCCCGCTGCGCACGCTGTCCCATGAGCTTCCCCTTCTCTCGGACTGGGTGGTGGCTCTGGGGCAAGAGTGGCTGTCGTGTCGGGTGTGGCGGCAGAGCGCGCTGGGCGGTGCGCGAGGCACGTCAGAACCATCTGGCGAAGACACGCTCAAGACGACACACCGCGTGGAAGATCACCATCCGTAGCCAGTGGGTAAGCGGCCATGGTCCGCCCGCAGACGCCGGTCCCGGGGCCGGCTGGCGGCATCGGCGTGAGGGCAGTCGGGCTGGCGTGACGCCCATGGCGCAACCCCGGGCCGTTGGCCTGTGCCAGGGAGCAGAGCGGCTCTGGCCAGCGGGTTCGACACCGGCAGTGTCCGCGGAGGAAGGTAGGGGCTTTGGCGGCGTCCGCCAGGTGGCGGCCGGCGCGAGGCCCGGCCCGGTGGCGAGGAGCGGCAGTGAGCGATCGAAGCGCTATCGAGTGGACGGAAGCGACCTGGAATCCGACCACCGGCTGCGACCGCGTGTCCGCCGGCTGCGACAACTGCTACGCCCTGACCCTGGCCAAGCGTCTGAAGGCGATGGGCGCCGTGAAGTACCAGACGGACGGCGACTCGCGAACGTCCGGACCCGGCTTCGGTCTTGCACTGCACCCGGACGCCCTCGACATCCCGAGGCGCTGGCACAGCCCCCGGGTCGTGTTCGTGAACTCCATGAGCGACCTCTTCCACGCCAAGGTGCCGCTGCCATTCGTCCGGGACGTGTTCCAGGTCATCGCCGACACCCCCCCAGCACACCTACCAGGTACTGACGAAGCGATCCCTGCGGCTACGCCGGGTCGCCGACCGGCTGGAGTGGCCCAACAACCTCTGGATGGGAGTGTCGGTCGAGGACGAGAGTCAGCTCGGTCGCGTCGACGACCTGCGAGCCGTCCCGGCCGCCGTCCGGTTCCTCTCGCTGGAACCGCTGCTGGGACCCCTTCCGGGCCTGGACCTCGACGGCATCGGGTGGGTGATCGCCGGCGGCGAGTCCGGCCCCCACCACCGTCCGATGGACCCCACGTGGGTCACCGGAATCCGCGACGCCTGCCAGACGGCCGGCGTGCCGTTCTTCTTCAAGCAGTGGGGCGGCCGCAACCCCAAGGCCCGCGGCCGCGACCTCAACGGCCGGACCTGGGACGAGATGCCCGCACGAGACCCGATCCCCGCCTCCTGATCCAGTGCGCCGTGCACGCCCCCTGGTCGCACCGTGACGATTGTGTGATCCTGCCACCGGCAGCGACGGCTCACCGTACCGGGGAGACACATGGCGGCACCGAAGGACGTCATCTGGCCACGCGATCCGCACACCGCCGCCAAGCACGCCCTGCTGCGGCGCTACCTCCAAGCCTGGGCACCCATCATGCTCAGCCACAATGAAGTCGTCACCTACGCCGAAGGGTTCGCAGGCCCCGGCATTTACCAGGACGGCGAGCCCGGCTCTCCCGTCGTCGCCCACCAGGTCTTCTCCGGAGCGCTTCGGCGCAGTCCCCGGAAGGTGAGGATGGTGCTGGTCGAGGAGGACGGCCGGCGCAAGACTGAGCTGGAACGCCGCATCGCGGCAGCCGTCGACTCGTCTGGCGTCCGAGGCGACCGGCTCGACGTGCACATCGCCCAGGGCCAATGCCATCCCGACCTGCTGCAGCAACTGGACCGGACCGGCAGTCTCCACCACCCCATGTTCGTCCTCCTCGACGGCTTCGGCGGCCCGGAAGTCCCCTTCCCCCTGCTGCAACGGATCGCCACCCAGCGCCGCAGCGAGGTGACGAGAGTTGGCAGACCGGGGAGATTGATTTTCCGGAGGGACACGTCGACCCCGACGGGGCCGACTGGTTGTTCGACCTCCTCGTCGACCGATCTCCGGAGGCGTACGTGAGCTTCGCCGTCGACTACTACGAAGTACCAGTCGACCTGGATACCGTCAGGCACGTCTATGCACTGCGGCCACTCACCGATGACGTGGTCCGTGCCCTCAATGCCGAGCTGACTCTCGCGGACCTTGCTGAGGACATCGCAGGGATCGGCTACCCCGCGACGTAGGGAAATTGGTGGGACGAGTAATCCGCCGCGGAGTGGCGCGCGCCGAGATGTCTGCCGTCCCGCGCGTGACTGGGAGCACCGCGGGGTGCACGTCGTGGCCCTCGGCTTCCGATATCCCAGAGTCGCTACGCGATGCCGAGCAAGAAGTTGCCCTGCTGCCGCGAAAGCGTGGTGTTCGTAGGGGTGAGTGAGTTCTGGAATGCGACCGTGAGGCAAGTCACTCTCGAAGCCCCGGTCATCGGGCGCCTCTCACGCGGCTCTCACGGACTGGGTGTCATGAAGTGTCATCAGGCATCATGCGGCCTGGATGTGGCAGGCCCTGACCTGCGCTTTCTGGACTGAGCGGACTGTCCGTCACCACCTTTCGACCGCTGGGGGCACAAGGAATTGCCCGCGGTGCCACCGATCCGTTCCGCGGTCGCCGGCTCAGTGGCGGAGCCGGCGGAGCAGCGGGCGGGGCAGGAGTCGTTGACGAGCTGGATGCCGGAGGCGACCAAGCAGACGGCGGCGCCGACGGACGGCTGTCCTGACCTCGCGCCCGTGGGGGTCGCGGAGAATACCGGGGATCGTCCGCGTGGCACGCGTACCGCAACCGTGGGGAGATGGGCAGACGTGATGGACAGGCGGTACATCGTGATCGGCGCTGGCGCGATCGGCGGGGTGGTCGGCGCGCGGCTGCACCGGGCCGGGCACCGGGTGGTCCTGGTGGCGCGCGGCGACCACGGGGCGGCCCTGCGGGAGCGCGGGCTGACCGTGCACGGCCCGCACGGGGCCGACACCGTCCGGGTCCCGGTGGTGGCGGGGCCCGAGGAGATCGAGCTGCGCGACGGGGACGTCCTGCTGCTGGCCGTCAAGACCCAGGACACCACGGCCGCCCTGGCCGCCTGGGCCGACCGCCCCGTGGGGGAGTCCGGCCGGGCCGCCCTCCGGCTGCCGCTGGTGTGCCTGCAGAACGGGGTGGAGAACGAGCGGCTGGCCCTGCGCTGCTTCCGGCGGGTGTACGGCGCCATGGTCTTCATGCCGGCCGAGTTCCTCACCCCGGGCGAGGTCCGCATCTGGTGCGGGCCTCGCCCGGCCGCGATGGTCCTGGGCCGCTACCCGGGCGGCACCGACGGCACCGACGGGACCGACGGCACCGACGGGATCCTCCAGGGCATCGCCGAGGACCTGCGGGGCGCCGACTCCCGCGTCCTGGCCGTGGAGGACGTGATGCGCTGGAAGTACGGCAAGCTGCTCGGCAACCTGGCCAATGCCATCGACGCGCTGTGCGGGCGGCAGGGGGCCCTGCTGCCGAGATGGCCGCCCGGGCGAAGGCCGAGGCCGTCGCGGTGCTGGAGCGCTCGGGCATCGCGTACGCCTCGGTGCAGGAGCTGGCCGAGCTGCGGCGCGGCGCCGTCGAGGATCCGGCCGGCGGCGCGGGTGGGCCGGGATCGACCTGGCAGAGCCTCAAGCGCGGTGGTGGATCCGCCGAGGTCGACCACCTGAACGGGGAGATCGTCCTGCTCGGCCGGACCTGCGGACTGCCCACCCCGGTGAACGAGGCCCTCCAGGGTCTGGTCAACCGCTGGGCGCGGGAGCGCCGGGAGCCCGGCAGCCTGGACCCGGTGGAGCTCGCGGGGCTGATCGGGCCGGTCTGACCGGCGCCCGCCGGACAGGTGCGGGCGCGCGGGCCGATCGGGTACCGGGTCAGATGGTCAGTCTCAGGCGCCCAGTCTCAGGTTGTGCTCCGTGCACGCGGTGTCGATGCGCACCGCCGTTCCCGTGCGCGGATCGTCGGTGGCCACCAGGGTGTAGTCGCCCAGGGGCACGTCCGGGAACCGGTAGCCGCCGTCGGCGGCGGCCGTGGTCGTGAGGCCGAGGCCGCTGCGGTCGAGGAGGGTGACCCGGGCTCCGGGCACCGGAGCGCCCCGGCCGTCCGTGACCGTGCCCGACAGGCAGCCGAGGGCCGAGTGCGGGGTGAGCACCACGTCGAAGGGGGCCGGGGCGGTGGGGGTCACCTGGAGGAAGCGGACGGACGGGCGGTAGTCCTCGTGCCGCAGGACCAGCGTGTACGTCTCCAGGGTCAGCCCCGTGAAGAGGAAGCGGCCGTCCGGGCCGGTCGGCACGGTGTGGGCGGGGAGGCCGTCGTGGCCCAGGAGGATGGCGCGGGCGCCGTGCACCGGCGTGCCCTCCAGGTCGTCCCAGACCCGGCCGGCGATCGCGCGGGCCTCGGGCCCCGCCGGGTCGGTCATCAGGGTCAGCTGCCGGCTGACCTCCGACGGCCCGGCGGGCAGGCTCAGTTCGGCGGCGGCCGGGCGGTGGGTGCGGGAGTTGGCGATCAGGACGCACCGCTGCCCGGGCGGAGCCTCGATCTCGTAGCGCCCGTGCGTGTCGGCGTGCGTCCGGGCGAGTTCGGTGCCGTCGGCGGTCATCAGGATGAGCCTCGCCCGGGGCAGGGCGGCCCCTTCGGCGGACCAGACGCTGCCGCACAGCCGGACGGCGGGGCCGGGCCGGGCGGCGGTGTGCGGGGCCCCGGCGGCGTACCGGTGGTGGAGGACGCTGACGGCCGCGAACAGCGGGGCGGCCAATAACCAGACCAGGAGCAGCAGTCGTCTGCCCGGCCCGGGCTGGGCGCACAGGACGAGCAGCAGCGAGGAGCACAGACAGGCGCCGGCGGTCAGGGCGGCTCCCAGCCACTCGCCCGGCCCGGCATGGCCGGCGGGAGCCGGTCGCCGGATGCCCGGCCGGGCCTGGCCCCCGAGGAGGTGGAGGCCGAGCGCGAGGGCCGCCAGCGCGAGGGTGGCGCCCGCGCCGAACAGCAGGCGCCAGGGGAGGTGCCGGATCGCCGGGTTGACGGTGTCGCGGGCCAGGACGGCGCAGATCCCGGTGAACACGATGAACAGCCATGCCGCCTTGAGCTGTTCACGGTACGGACGGCCGGAACGGGCTGGATCGGCGAGCGCGGCGTACAGCAGCGGCAGGGCACCGAGCGGGACGAGCAGGGAGGAGACCAGCGCCAGGACGGAGGCGGCGGTGAGCAGGCCCGCGTCGTCGGCCAGGGCCTGCAGCAGGGCGGAGAACGCGGTTCCGGCGAGCCCCGCCAGCAGCGCCGTCGAGGGGGCCGACAGCGCGGCGGAGAGCACCAGGCCCGCCAGCGCCCAGGTGCCGAGGTCGACCAGGTGGCGGGGCTCCGGGGCGGAGGTGCCCAGCTGTTCCCGCAACGGGAGGGTGACCACGGCGTGGGCGGTCACCGTGAGTTGCGCCGAGCAGGCCAGCCAGAGTGCGAGCCGTCTCCCGTGGACCCCGGCGAACTCGGGACCGGCGCTCGTTGGTCGGCTCATGGGGAGGGCTCCCGGTGGGGCGCCCCTGTCGCGATCGTTGATATAGGGCACATTGTGAGAGTGTACTCACTAACTCTGATGGAGTCGACCGGATGCGCAAGGTGAGGTAGGGGTGGCCGTATGGCGCCGGTGTGGCCGACGGCCATGGCATCTCCGCCGGAATTTTGAAATACCATGGTTTTTCCATTGCTTTTCTTTTGCCAATGCAGGGCCGGAGCCCGGGGGGAGAAGGCCCGCGACCAGCCTCCGGTGCTGGTGGGGGTGTGAGTGGACTGTGTACGCGCGTCTTACCGTCCCTTCACCAAGCCCTAGCGCCCCGGGTTTCACCGCGCGCCGGTTATCGCGGGGCGGCGGAGGGTGGACGCGGGAACGGCTTTCAAGGTCGTTTGGTGGTACGTTGGCCCAGGCCAAACCTTCCCGGGATGAGAAGTAGCGAAGGTTTCGGCCCGGTGGGGATCAACGCCGCTTGCAGCGCAGCTTTGGGGGACTGGTGCGTGTGTCATTGGTGGAGCGGGACGAGGAGCTGGAAGCCCTGGAGGCCGTCGCGTTCGCGGCGGCGAAGGGGCAGGGCAGGATCGTCGTCGTCAGTGGAGGGGTCGGCTGTGGCAAGTCGGCACTCCTGCGAGCAGCGGCGGCGCGCTGGGAGCGCGAGCCCGTACGGGTGCTGAGCATGGGATGCTCGGCCGCTGAGCAGGGCATTCCGCTGGGAGTCGTACGACGGCTTTTCGGCGGGCTGGATCTGGACACGGACCGTCGGCGCGTGGTCGCCGAGGCCGTCGGGGCCGGTGTCGCCGAGGCCGGACAGGCCTGGTCGGCGGGCATCGCCCGGCCGCTCGCCGAGGTCGCGGAAAAGCTCTGGTCCGTCCTGAGTTCGGCTGCGGAGGAATTGCCGATCCTTTTGGTCGTGGACGACGCGCGTCATGCGGATTCGCCGTCGCTGCACATTCTCCTGTATTTTGCCCGCCGTATCAGAATGGCGCGGCTTTCCATGGTCTTCGTCGAATCCGACGGAATGCGGGCCGAACACCCGCTCTTCCACGCCGAATTGATGCAGCAGCCGGAACTCGATTATCTGAGGCTGCGGCCGCTGACCGGCGACGGTGTGCGGCGCGTTCTCGCCGAGCGGCTCGGCGAGAACGCGGCGCAGTCGTACGCGAGCGCCTGCCTGGACCTCGCCGGCGGCAATCCGCTGCTGACGGCCGCGCTGGCCGCCGACTGCGAGAACGCGGCGGGCGGCCTGGTGGCCGATCCGGTGGCCGACCCGGAGCGGATCGCCGGGGAGCACTACCGGTTCGCCGTGACGGCGCTGCTCAGCCGGTTCGACCCGGAGGTCCGGGAGACGGCCCAGGTGATGGCCCTCCTCGGGGACCTCGCCTCGGGCGGACTCCTGGGCCGGTTCCGCGACCTGGGGCCGGCGGCCGTGGAACGGTCGCTGCGCCCGCTCATCGTGGCGGGCCTGGTGAGCGGCGGCGCGATGCGCCACCAGGCCACCCGTACGGCCGTCCTGGAGCAGATGGCGGACGACGCCCGGGAGGCCGTGCAGGTCGACATCGCGCGCTTCCTCTACGAGAGCGGGGCGCCCAGCAGCCGGGTGGCCGAGTACCTGCTGCGCGCGGGCCTCACCGCCTGGACGGACGAGAAGCTGGGCGCCTGGGGCGTGATCGCCCTCAAGGAGGCCGCCGACCACGCCCTCGACTCCGGCGACATGAACCTGGCCGAACAGTGCCTGGAACGGGCCTACCGCATGTCCGCCGACAAGACGGAACGCGCCTCCATCCTCGCGGCCCTGGCCGGACTGCAGTGGCGGCACAGCCCGCAGACGGCGTTCCGCCGGCTGGCCCCGATCCTCGACCTGGTCGAGCGCGAGGGCCGGGTGACCCCCCAGAACCTGCTGCTCGTCCGCTACCTGCTGCACCGGGGCCAGCACGAACAGGCGGAGCGGATGATCCGCCGTCTCCACCAGTCGCTCGACTCCGCGCCCCGGATGGCCGAGGAGGTGCGACTGCTCCACTCCTGGGTGGCCGTGATGTTCCCGGGGGTGGCGGAGCGCATTCCGTGGGACTCCACGGCGTTCGAGAGCAAGGACACCGCGGAAAGCCACGGTGTGCAGACAAGAGCGACGACCCTGCTGCAGTCCGTGCTGACCGGAACGGCCACCGAGGCGGAGATCAGCGAAAGCGAACAGGCGCTCCGTGTCTATCCGCTGAATGGACGAACGCTCGATTCCCTCGTGATGGGAATGACGGCGCTCGTCTACGCGGATCGCGCCGCTTCTGCCGGGGCCTGGTGCGCCTCGCTGCTGGCGGCCACCGAGCACCTGCACGCGCCGTCCTGGCACGCGACCATGCTGTACCTGGCCGCCGAGGCGGCCCTGCGGACCGGGGACCTACAGGCCGCCGAGCGGTACGCCTCCCAGGCCCTGGAGGAACTGCCGCCCAAGGACTGGGGGACGGACATCGGGTATCCGGTGGCCACCCTCGTCCTCGTCCGCCTGGCCCTCGGCCGGAGCATGGGCGAGGTCCGGGAGGTCCTCCAACTCGCCGACGTGGAGACACTGTTCGCCAGCCGGAGCGTCCTGCACTACCGCTACGCCCGGGGCAGCTTCTACCTCGCCACCGACCAGACGCACGCGGCCCTGCGGGACTTCACGGACTGCGGCGCGCTGATGCGGCGCTGGAACATGGACAACCCCGGTCTGGTGCCGTGGCGGGTCGGCACGGTGGAGGCGCTGGTCCGCCAGGGCAAGCACGCCCGTGCCAGGGTCCTGCTGGGCGAGCAGTTCGAACTGCAGCGGGGGGCCGACAACCGGCGCTCCCACGGCCTGGCGCTGCGCCAGTTCGCCGCGCTCTCCGGCCCGGAACGGCGGCCGGAGATCCTGCGCAAGGCCGCCGACGTCTTCAAGGAATGCGGCGACCGCTACGAACTGGCCAACGTCCTGGTGGACCTGGTCGACGCACACGAGGCGCTGGGCGAACGGCAGCGCGCGCGGTACCTGGCCCGCCGGGCGCGCCGGATGGCCGAGGCGTGCGGGGCGGAACCGCTGCTGGTTCGCCTGAACTCGAACGGCGAGGAGCCCGTGGCGGCCGAGCGCCGGCCAGAGGAGACCGGCCGGGCCCTGGACGGCGCCGACGAGCTGAGCCCCGCCGAGGAGAAGGTGGCGACGCTGGCCTCGCTCGGCTACTCGAACCGGGAAATCAGCCAGCGGCTGCACATCACCGTCAGCACGGTCGAGCAGCACCTCACCAGGGTGTACCGCAAGCTCAACGTCAGACGGCGTGAGGATCTGCTCGTCTCCCGGTTCCAGCCGGACTCCGCACTGCTGTAAGGGCGTTGTGGCTCGGGGTGGGCCGAGGCTCGGTCCGGAACGACGGGGGACCGCACCGAATCGAGCCGCGGCCGGGCGCCGGGGCCGCTCGACGGGACTGCGCACGGCCTGGCGCCGGTCAGTGGTGCCGGGCCAGTGGTGTCCGGTCAGTGGCCGGCCGCGAGGCCCTCCATGACGTCGGCGGCGCGGGCGGCGCCGCCCGCGGCCTCGATGGCCGCCCGGATGTCCTCCAGACGGGCGGCCGTGTCCGGGTCGCCGGAGACCGAGCGCACCGCCGAGAGCAGCTCCTCCGGCGACGCCTCCTCGGGGTCGAGCAGGACCCCGAGCCCGAGCTCCACCACGCGGTTGGCGTCGATGAGCTGCTCCCGGCCGCGCGCGGCGAGGACCAGGGGCGTCCCGCAGGCCAGCGACTCCATCAGGCTGCCCATGCCCGCCTGGCAGACGAACGCCTTCGCGTGCGGCAGCACGGCGAGGTGCGGCATCCAGCGGTGGACCTCGACGTTCGGCGGCAGCGGCTCCAGCTCGGCCGGGTCGACGCCGTTGCGGCCGAGCGTCATGACGACGTGCCACTCGGTGCCGGCGAAGGTCTCGGCGCACATGCGGAAGAACTCGGGACGGTTGCCGTACGTGGTGCCGAGGGACACCAGGAGCACCGGACGGCCGTCCGCCGGAGGCTGCCAGGCGCCCCGGGCGGCCTCGAAGTCCAGGCAGGGGCCGACGAATTCGTACCCCTCCCCGAAGGACTCCCCGCCCATCTGGAACGCCCGGGGGAAGAACGCCATGCGGGTGCCGTCGAAGACGGCGGCGAGCTCCTCCGGCGGCAGGCCGGCCGCGCCGTTGTCGGCCAGGAAGCCGGTCAGGGTCCGGTGGAAGTCGCGCATCGCGGGCCGCACCCCGGGGCCGCCGTCGCCGGCCTCCTTGAGCAGCCGGCCCAGGGAGAAGGACTTGCTGCCCCCGCGCTGGGGCAGGAACACCGGGAACAGCTCCACCCCGGGCCGGTTCCACTGCCGCACGAGCAGCCGCCCGGCCGCGTTCATCGCCGAGTCGTAGACCACCACGTCCGGAAGTCCTTCGCCCAGGCGGGACTTGAGCTCCGGAAGGAGTGCCGCGGACTCGCGGACGGCGGCGGTGAGGGCCAGCGGCAGCCAGTCCTCGGCCTCGGCCGGGATCGCCTGGGAGAGGTCCTGGATGGTCGTCTCGTAGCGCACCGGCTCCGCGCCGGTGGCCGCGACCTCGTCGAGGAACTGGTCCGTCGTGGCGAAGGTGACGCGGTGACCGCGCCGGACCAGTTCGGCGGCGACGGGAAGGGTGGGGCGGACATGCCCGTGGGCCGGGGTCGCGAAGAACGCGAAGTGCCGCTGGGGCGCCGCGGCGGGCGGGGTGTGGGGCACGGCTGTGGACCTCCTGGGAATGGGGAGCGAGCTTCAGGAGGCCCGCAGGGCCTCGCGCACACGGGGGGCCCACTCGACGGCCCGCCGGATCAGCGCGCACACGCCGTCGACGTCCGAGGGATCCACTCCCGTCCCGGTGGGCAGGGAGATCACCCGCTCGCCGAGGGCCTCCGAGTGCGGCAGCGGCAGCGGCGCGTACAGCCCGGGCTCCTTCAGGTACGGCTCGGTGCGGTGGCAGCCGGGGTGGAAGTGCGTCCGGATGAGGACGTTCTCGGCCTCCAGGACGGCCGCGAGCTCGTCCCGGGTGAGGCCGGCGCGGCCGGCGTCCACCTCGATGACCACGTACTGGTAGTTGGTCTCGTCCTCCGGGGCGGGCTCCCGCAGCCGGATGCCGGGCACCCCGGCGAGGCCCTGGCGGTAGCGCTCGTGGCGGTCGCGGTTGACGTCGATGAGGAACTGCATGTTCTCCAGCGAGGTCAGGCCCATGGCGGCCGCGGCCTCGGTCATCTTGGCGTTGGTGCCGACGCCCGAGACGTGTTCGCCCTCGCCGCGCCCGTAGTTGTGGACCGAGCGGACCTTGGCGGCCAGTTCGTCGTCGTCGGTGACGATGGCCCCGCCCTCGAAGGCGTTGAGGAACTTCGTGGCGTGGAAGCTGAACACCTCGGCGGTGCCGAACCCGCCGACGGGGCGGCCCTGGTGACGGCTGCCGATGGCGTGGGCGCTGTCGAAGATCAGCGGGATCCCGTGCTCGGCCGCGAGGTCGGTCAGGGCCGCCACGGGAGCCGGGTTGCCCCACAGGTGCACCCCGACGATGCCGGTGGTCCGCTCGTTCACCAGCAGCCGGGCGTGCTCCGGGTCGATGTTCCCGGTCTCCTCGTCGATGTCGCAGAAGACCGGGGTGACGCCCTCCCAGAGCAGGGTGTGCGCGGTCGCGATGAAGGTGAAGGAGGGCAGGACCACCTCGCCGCTGAGGCCGAGGGAGCGGATGAGCACCTGCAGCGCTATGGAGGCGTTGCAGGTGACGATGCAGTGCCTGACCCCGGCGGCCTCGGCGAGACGCTGCTCGAACTCCTTGACCAGCGGCCCGAAGCTGGTCAGCCAGCGGCGGTCGAGGGCGCCCTGGATCCGCTCCATGACCCGCGCCGGGTCGGGAACGTTGGGCCGGCCCACGTGCAGGGGCTCGGTGAACGCCGCCGGGTGACCCAGGACGGCGAGTCCTTCGGAACTGCTGGGCATGGTGGTTTCGCTCCGCTCGGATGGGGTGGGCTCGGTGGACGCGGACACGCGGGCCCGGTTCAGCGGTACTGCCGGACGAACTCCCAGAGGGACTGGGCGATGTAGTCGTTCATCTCCCGGGTGATGCCGGGGTAGACGCCCACCCAGAAGGTGCGCTCGGTGACGATGTCACTGTTGGTCAGGGGCTCCGCGACGCGGTACGTGCGGTCCTGGTAGGCCGGGTGGCGCAGCAGGTTGCCGGCGAAGAGCAGGCGCGTGCCGATCTTGCGGGCCTCCAGGAACCGGATGATGTCCTTGCGGGCGAACGGCGCGTCCTCGGTGAGGGTCAGCACGAAGCCGAACCAGCTGGGGTCGCTGCCCTCGGTGGCCTGCGGGAGCCGCAGGTACGGGATCCCGTCCAGCGAGGCGCTCAGCCGGCTCCAGTTCTCCCGCCGGGCGGCACCGAACTCGCCGACCTTGCGGAGCTGGCTCAGCCCCAGCGCGGCGTGCAGGTCGCTGGACTTCAGGTTGTAACCGACGTGGGAGAAGATGTACTTGTGGTCGTACCCGTACGGGAGGTCGCCGAGCTGGTACGCGAAGCGCTTGCGGCAGGTGTCGTTCTCGCCGGGCTCGCACCAGCAGTCGCGGCCCCAGTCGCGCAGGGACTCCACGATCCGGGCCAGCACCAGGTTGTTGGTGAGGACGCAGCCGCCCTCGCCGGTGGTGAGGTGGTGGGCCGGGTAGAAGCTCACCGTGCTCAGGTCGCCGAAGCTGCCGCAGGGCTTGCCCCGGTAGGTGCTGCCGACCGCGTCGCAGTTGTCCTCGACGAGGTAGAGGTCGTGCTCGGTGGCCAGGTCGGCGATCTCCTGGACCGGGTAGGGGTTGCCGAGCGCGTGGGCGATCATGATGGCCCTGGTGCGCGGGCCGATCGCCGCCGCGACCCGCTCGGCGGTGGTGTTGTACGTCGCCAGGTCGATGTCCACGAAGACCGGGACGAGACCGTTCTGGATGATCGGGTTGACGGTCGTCGGGAAGCCGGCCGCCACGGTGATGACCTCGTCGCCGGGCTTGAGCCGGGCGTCCCCCAGCTGGGGGGAGGTCAGCGCGGTGAGCGCGAGGAGGTTGGCCGAGGAGCCCGAGTTGGTGAGGTGGGCCTTGCGCATGCCCAGCAGCCGGGCGAAGAGCCGCTCGAACCGCCGCGACGAGACACCGGCGGCGATCCGCATCTCCAGCGCGGCCTCGACGACGGCCATCCGGTCGTTCTCGTCCAGGGCCGCCCCGGAGGGGAGGATCGGGGTGACGCCGGGCTGGAAGGAAGAGGCACGCTGCGCGGATTCCTGATCGTATTTGCGAACCAGTTCCAGAATCTGCGTCTTGGTCTCCACCTTGATCTCGCTTTCTCGTGCGTCGATGGGGAGCGTGCGGCACTGCGAGCCCGTGCTGCCGCGACTGCGGCCGGGGAGACCGTCGGGAATGTCGGTGGCACGAATCGGGCCCGGGAATTCCACGCACGGTCTTCCGTGGGCCGTTTTCGCCGGGTGCGGATGCCGGAGGACCGGTGGAGGGAAAGATGTTCACCGACCACGGTTTCACCTCGGCAGCTGCGCCCCGATCGTACTTAGGGATTGACCTGAGGGGTCAACCCCTAAGTGCCCCTACCGGTGGCCTCATGGCGGGGATTTCCCGGGAGGCCGCGCCTCAGGCGGTGACGGCGGAATCCGGCGCGCTTTCCTCGGCGGGGGTGTCCGCGCTCTTTTCGGGCCGGAGGTTGATGAGCCACACCACCGCGAGGGCGCCGACCGCGATGAGGACGGCGGACCAGGTGGAGGCCACGGCGGCGCCGCGCACCAGGGCCTTGGCCTGGAGCAGGTCGGCCGGGCCGTCGTGGTGGGAGGCGAGGAACGAGGCGATGGCACTGGCCGCGAGGGTGTTGCCGAGGGCGAGGCCCACCGAGCCGCCGACCTGCTGGGAGGTGGTGCGGAAGGCCGCCGTGATGCCCCGGTCGTGCTGGGGGGTGCCGGACATGACGGTGTTCGTCGCGGACGGGGTGCTCAGGCCCAGACCCAGGCCCAGGACGACCCAGGTCGGCAGGATCGTGTCCAGGTAGCCGCTGTCCGTGGACATCAGGTTGAACATGGCGACGCCGGCGGCCGTGCACAGCAGGCCCGGTCCGATCAGCCAGCGCGGCGACACCGTGGGCAGCAGCCGGGCCGAGATCTGGGTCGCCGCGACGATCGTCACGGCCACCATCGGCAGGAACGCCAGCCCGGCCTTGACCGGGGAGTACTCCATGATCACCTGGAGCTGGTACGAGGCGAACACCGAGACGCCGAGCATGCCGAACTCGGTGAGTGCCACGGCGAGGAAGGCCCCGGTGCGGTTGCGGTCGGCCAGCACCCGCAGCGGCAGCAGCGGTTCCTTCGCCTTGGCCTGCAGCAGGACGAACAGGACCAGCAGGACGCCGGCGGCGGCCAGCAGGCCCAGGACCTGGCCGGACTTCCAGCCGTGCTCCGGCACCTGGGAGAAGCCGAACACCAGCGAGGCCATGCCCGCGCAGGCCAGGACGACGCTCGGCAGGTTCGGGCGGACGGTGCGGTCGCCCTGGACCAGGGGCAGCAGGAGCGGCGCGGCGATCAGCGCGGCGGCGGCGATCGGGACGTTGATGAACAGGCACCAGCGCCAGGACAGGTACTCGGTCAGGAGCCCGCCCAGCAGGAGGCCGGCGACGGCGCCGCTGGCGATGATCCCGCTGTAGACGCCGAAGGCCTTGGCCCGCTCCTTCTTGTCGTCGAAGAGCGCGGTGACCATCGACAGGGTGGAGGGGGAGAGCACGGCAGCGAAGGCGCCCTGCAGCGCCCGGGCGGTGATCAGCATGCCGCTGCTGGTCGCGCTGCCGCCGATGGCGGACATCACGGCGAAGCCGGTGATGCCCACCATGAAGACGTGCTTGGGGCCGAACCGGTCGGAGAGCCGGCCGCCGAAGAGCAGCAGACCGCCGAAGACCAGGGTGTAGGCGGTGATGACCCACTGGCGGTCCGCGTCCGCCATGTGCAGGGACTCCTGCGCTGAGGGGAGCGCGATGTTGATGACGGTCTCGTCCAGCAGCGCGACCAACTGCGCGGAGGCGACGACGAACAGACCGGCCCAGCGGCGGCGTGCCGAGGCGCGCTGGGCGTCCGTCGGCGCCGTCACCTCGGTGGCGTTGCTCATGCGTGCGGCTTCCCTTCGGGGAGATGGGTGTCGAGCTTGGCGAGCAGCCGGGCGAGCGCCTCGCGCTCGTCGGGGGGCAGCGGGGCGAAGATCTCCTCCGCGAGTTCGGCCGCCGTGTCGTCGATCTGACGGACCAGCGCCAGGCCCTGGTCCGTCATCGCGACGAGGGTGACCCGGCGGTCCTCCGGGTCCGGCGAACGGCGGACCAGGCCGCGCTTCTCCAGGCCGTCGACCAGGGAGGTGACGGTCCTGGGGACGACGCCGTGGGCGGCGGCGAGGGCGGCCATGCGCTCGGGGCGGCCGATGGAGTGCATCCGGATCAGCAGGTTGGCCTGGGAGAACGGCACCTTGTGGCTGGCGAAGATCTCACCGGTGCGGTCCAGCAGCGGGCCGACGACGTCGGTGAAGGAGTTCAGCAGGGCGTGCGCGGTCGGCGTGGCGTAGGCGTGCGAGGTCATCGGCGCGCCCCCTGTGCGGCACGACGTTCGGTTACTGTGCATGACTTCATACTGAGATAGTACACACTATGTGATCCTGCGGAGTACATCCTCGGGGCAGGCGCCGGAGCACCCGCCGGGGCGGTGCCTCCGCGGGGAGGCCGGCGGGAAAACCTGGTCGGGCCCGCAAGGGAATTCACGGCGACGGCCGGAGGATTGATCCGCGGAATACCACCGGTCCGTTCCCACGGCCGGAGGGCATGATTTCCCCGCCCTTCCCCGCCCTTCCGCCCGAGGGGTCCAAACCCTTATCCGAGCTGCCGGAATTCCCCGCCTAGGGGCCCGTAGGGGTTCGGTTCGGGTGCGAGAGCTGCATAGGTTCAGGAACGCGGTGAGCCCGGGAGTCGCCGTCGCGGGCGGACCGGTGACCCCGGTTCGTCCCCCGAAGGCGCGGAGCCTTTCCGAGGATCTCGGGAACGCTCCAGAACCGCCGTACGGGCGACGGGATGACGACAACGCGTCAGGTCGCCACGTCGCCCGTACGGACCGCCGCAAACGCGTGAAGGCCCCGCAGCCGGCACGGCCACGCAGTCTCGCAGACCACAAAAGGGAGTGATCACGGGTGGAAATCGATCTCATGGGGATGGCCGGCCTGGGCTGGGTCTCGAAGTCGCTCGGCGCCGTGGCGCAGTTCGGCGTCGCCGACCACATCGGCGAGGGCTCGCTGACCCTCGAAGAGATCGCCAAGGCGACCGGCACCCACCCGGACGCGATGGAGCCGGTGCTGCGCGTGCTGTCCGTCCTCGGCGTCTTCCGGCGCGACGAGAACGGCGCTTACCACAACTCCCCGCTCTCCCACCAGCTCCGCGACGACCACCCGCAGTCGATGCGGCACTACGTCATGCTCTCCTCCGGCCTGTACGCCGACACCTTCGTCAACATCGACCACACGCTGCGCACCGGAGACTCCGCCTTCGCGGCCCTGCACGGCACCCGCATCTACGAGTACCTGGAGCAGCACCCCGCCGAGGCCGGCCTGTACGACAAGGCGATGGCCGACCTGGCCCGTCCCGTCGCCGCCGCGCTCGCCGGCGACTACGCCTTCGCCGGGGTCGGCACCGTACTCGACGTCGGCGGCAACAGCGGCCAGCTGCTCAAGGGCCTGCTCGACGCGCACCCGCACCTTGAGGGCATCTGCTTCGACCGCCCCGACGTCTGCGAGCGCGCCGAGACCGAACTCGCCGGATCCACCGCCGGACACGCCCAGCGGCTCAGCTACCGGCCCGGCAGCTTCCTGGAGGAGATCCCGGCCGGCGCCGACCTCTACACGCTCAAGAACGTGCTCCACAACTGGAACCACGAGAACAGCGTGGTCATCCTCAGCCGCATCCGCGAAGCCCTGGAGCGCACCGCCGCCGACCGCGAGCCGGGCCGCGAGCCCCGCCTCCTCGTCATCGAGCCGCTCGTCGAGAACGACCTCGACTGGATCCGCGTGCTCTTCCGCATGGTCGTCTGTGAGACCGGCACCCGCGGCCGCACCGACGAGGTCCAGCGCACCCAGATCACCGAGGCCGGCCTGCGGGTGCTCAGCACCTTCCGCCTCGCCACGGGCCACACCGTCCACGAATGCGCCGTCGCCCGATGAGGAGCCCCGTGCCATGCCGCAACTCCCGCTGACCACCGCGCCCTCCGCCTGGAAGGTGCTCAACCAGGGCGGCGACGAACCCGTCGTCCTGGCCGTGGACTTCGCCGTCTCCGGCCGGCCCGAGTCGACGTTCACCATGCTCGCCGGCCTGCTCGACCCCCGCGTGCCGCTCTGGGAGACCAGGCAGCCCGAGCTGGAGAAGGCCCGCGCCTTCGACGGCGAGGATTACGTGACGCACTGGGCCGAGGCGATCACCGCCACCGGTCGGCCCGTACGCGCCGTCCTCGGCTACTGCGTCGGAGGACTCTACGCGCCCCGCCTCGCCCAGCTCGTCGCCGAGCACCAGGGCGAGGAGCCGGCCGTCGTCCTCTTCGACCCCGAACCGCCCCTCCCGGCCGGAATGGCCACCGACTTCCGCGCGGCCGTCACCTCGCTCGCCCCCGTCCTGACCGCGCAGGAGTGCGCCCTCGCCGGGCAGGCCGCCGACGAGGCCGTCCAGGCGAGCGCCACCGTGACCGAACTCGGCGCCACCCTGACCGGGATCTACGCCGACATCGCCGGCGCCGCCTTCGCCCGGGCCGGACTGCCCGCGGCCCTCGCTGACGAACTCGCCACCACCTACGAGGCGTTCGTGCGCTACATCGCGGCCGCCTCCCGGTTCGACCCGGCCACCGCCTGGCGCGGCGCCACCGCGATCACCACCCCCGGCGCCGACCCGCACGCCCGTCACGCCGGACACCGGATCCGCATCGACGTCGCCCACGAGGACATCCTGCGCAGCCCGGCCGTCGCGGACGCCCTCACCGGCCTGCTCACCCACCCCCGGCCCGCCTCACGACTGGCGACCGCCGGACACCGGTGACAGCGCCAGCCCACCACCCACCCACCGACCACCAGTGAAAGGGTCACCCACCGTGCAGCCAGCCGAGAAGGCCAAGCCCACCGACGGCGCCGCCGCGGCCCTGCTCGCGGCGCTGACCCGCAAGCGCAGGCTCGAAGCGGCCACGCCCAAGGAGAACGCGCTGTGGCTGTTGGACCGGCTCCTTCCCGAAGCCGGCATCAACAACGTCCCGCTCGCCATCCAGGTCGACGGCCGCCTCGACACCACCGCACTCCAGGCCGCCCTCGACGCCCTGGTACGCCGCCACGAAGTGCTGCGGACCGTCTACTTCGAGCGCCAGGCCCGCCTGGTCCGCGAGGTGCTGGACGAGAAGACCCCGGGCCCGGCCGTCGAGATCCGCGAGGCCGGCGCCGGGGCGCCGGACGAGGACCTCCGCGTCCTCGCCGCGACCCCGATCCGCTGCGACGGCGACCTCATGCTGCGCTGCGCCGTCCTGCGCGGAACGGACGGCGACACCCTCGCCGTGGTCGTCCACCACCTCGTGTTCGACGCCGCCTCCGCGCCCGTGCTGCTCGGCGAACTCGTCACGGCCTACAACGCCCTCGCCGCCGGCGCCGACCTGCCCGAGGACCTGCGCGCCCACGTCCCGGCCCTGCCGGAGCCCGCGCACCGGGAGGAGAGCCTCGCCCACTGGCGCAAGGCCCTCGTCGGCTTCGACCCGGCCGGCCTCGACCTGGCCTGCACCGCCCCGGCCCCGGCCCGGCCCACCCTCGCGGGCGACGCCGTCCTGCACGTCCTGTCCGAGGACACCCGCAACCAGGTCCGGGCCCTCCAGCGCGCCGTACGGGCCCCCGAGGCCGTCGTCCTGCTCACCGCCTTCTCCCTGCTGCTGGCCGCGCACGGCGCCGGACCCGACCTCGTCATCGGCTCCCCGGTCAACGTCCGCCCGCCCGAGGCGCAGTCCGCCCTCGGCTACCACGTCAACACCCTGCCGCTGCGGCACACCGTCGACACCGGCCTCAGCTTCCGCGCCCTGGTGAAGGAGGCGCGCACCGGCTTCCTGGCCGCCCTCGCCCACGCCGACGTGCCGGTGGACGCCATCGCCCACGAGACCCCGCGCGAGACGGTCTCCTGGCGCGACACGCTGTTCCAGCACATGTTCAACTACGTGCCCCTGCAGCCCTCCGGCGACCTCACCCTCGGCGGGGCCACGGCCCGCGCCCTCCAGGTCGAGACCGGGTACAGCAAGTTCGACCTGGAGCTGTTCGTGCACTCCGGCGCCGACCACATCGGCCTGCGGATGCTGTACGGCACCGAGCTGTTCGACCGGGCCACCGCCGAGGCGATCGTCCGGCGCTACGAGACCCTGCTGCGCACCCTCGCCGCCGAACCCGACCGCCCGGTGGGGGAGTTCGACGTGTGGAACGCCGAGGACCACGCCCTGCTCGGCGCCCCGCACGGCGCCGGCACCGCCCGTACGGCCGCCGACCCCACCTCCGAGGCCGACCGGGACCTCGACGCCTTCCGGGCCACCCCCGACGGCCCCGCCGTCAGCCTCTCCGACGCCGCCGCCTGGGCCGCCTCCGACGGCGGCGGACACCCGTACGTCGTCCACCCGCTGGACGCCCGGCACGTCGCCGTCGTCGCCGGAGCGGGGACCAGGCTCCCCGTCGGTGTACGCGGTGAGGTCTGCCTGGTGCGCGCCGACGGAACCACCCACGTGCCCACCGGCTGGACCGGCCGGTGGCGGCGCGACGGGGCCCTCGAACTGGACGGCCGGACCGACCGCCTCCTCCACGTGCACGGCCGGCCGCTGCAGCCGGAACGGGTGGAGGCCGTCCTGCGCAGCCACCCGGAGGTCACCGGCGCCGCACTCCTCGCACTCCTCGCCGACGACGAGGAGCGGGTGATCGCCTTCGTCACCGGCGAGGACCGGCCCGGCCTCGCCGACGCGGTGGCCGCGCACACCGCCCGGCAGCTGCCGCGCGCCGCCCGGCCCGACCGGGTGATCCGCGTCGACCGGCTGCCGCTGCGCCCCAACGGCGCGGTGGACACCGAGGCGGTGAGGACACTCGGGGTGCGGGCCGCCGCGGAGCCGCGGACCGGACCGGAGGACACCGACGGGCTGGTCGCCGGGCTGCGCGCGCTCTGGTGCGAGCTCCTCGGCCTCCCCGAGGCCGACGCCGACGCCAACTTCTTCTCCAGCGGCGGCCATTCGCTGCTCGGAGCGCACCTGGTGCAGCGGACCGAGGAACTCACCGGGACGCGCATCAAGCTCGTCGACCTCTTCGACAATCCGACACCGCGGAGCCTGGCACAGCACCTGCGCTCCCTGCGAGACGACACCTGACCACGCCGCACCCCTGAACGCCACGCGAGTGGCAGGGCCCCCGGTCGGAGTCCCCCGACGACCGGGGGCCCGTTCGGCCGTGCGCCCCCGGCCCGGCCGCCGGGCGGCCGCCCACCACGTGCAAAAAGCAGCCCATGACGGGAGTAGGAACGTGTCCGCACACCATGGCAGCTTCGACGGCTCCGCAGTGTTCCCCCAGGGGAGCGAGCTGCCCTGGGTCCTGACCGGGCCCGGCAGCGCCGCCGTGCGGGCCCGCGCCCGAGCCCTGCACGGCCACCTGACGGGGGCGGCCGACTGGTCCCCGGCCGGGATCGGACACGCCCTCGCGGCCGCCCGGGGACCGGCCCAGGGGCGGGCGGCCCGCCGGGCCGTCGTCCTCGCCGGCGACCGGGAACGGACCCTCGATGCCCTGGCGGCGCTCGCCGCGGGAACGGACCACCCCGCGGTGACCGTCGGCCAGGCCACCGTCGCGGCATCGTCGGGGCCCGTGTTCGTCTTCCCCGGCCAGGGCTCGCAGTGGGCCGGCATGGCCCGTGAACTCCGCGACACCGCACCGGTGTTCAAGCAGCGCCTCGACGACTGCGCGGACGCCTTCGCGCCGTACCTGGAGCACGACCTGCTCGCCTCCCTGACGGGCACCCCGGGCGGACCCGCGCTCGTCGGCGCCGACGTGGTGCAGCCCGCGCTGTTCACCGTCATGGTCGCGCTGGCGGACCTGTGGCGCGCGGCCGGCGTCGAACCGGCCGCCGTCCTCGGCCACAGCCTCGGCGAACTCGCCGCCGCCCACGTCGCCGGAGCACTCACGCTGGACGACGCCGCCCGGGCGGTCGCCCGCTGGAGCCAGGCCCAGGCCACCATCGCCGGACGCGGCGACATGGCCTCCGTCCTGCAGCCCGCCGACCGGCTCGCCGCCCTCCTGGACGAGCACTGGTTCGGCCGGCTCGTCATCGCCGCCGAGAACGGCCCCGCCTCCACCGTCGTCTCCGGCGACACCGACGCCGTGGCCGAACTCGTCGCGAAGCTCACCGCCGAAGGCGTCCACGCCCGGCGCATCGACGTCGGCCTCGCCGCGCACTCCCCGCACATCGACCTGATCGTCCCGCGCATGCGCGAGGACCTCGCCCCCATCCGGCCCACCGCCCCGGAGATCCCCGTCTACTCGGCCCTCCTCGGCGCCGAACTGGACGGCACCGCCCTGGACGCCGACTACTGGTGCCGCAACCTGCGCTCCACCGTGCGCTTCGCCTCGGCCACGCGGGCCGCCCTCGAAGCCGGCCACCACGTCCTGATCGAGCTCAGCCCCCACCCGGTGCTCACCACCGCCATGGAGACCACCGCCGCCGAGGCCGGCCTCCCCGCCACCGTCCTCGGCACCCTGCGCCGGGGCGAGGGCGGACCGGCCCGCTTCCTCGCCTCCTTCGCCGAACTGCACGTCGCCGGCGGACCGGCCGACCTGCGCGCCGTCCTGCCCGGCGTCCCGGACACCGCTGATCTGCCCGCCGCCGGCCTGCCCGAGGCCGTCCTGCACGGCGGGCCGACCGAGGAGGAACCCGCCGAGCGGGCCGTGGCCGACGAGCTGCGCGAACGGCTGGCCCCGCTGGACCGGACCGAGCGCCGGGCACACCTGCTCGCCCTCGTCCGGGCCGGCGCCGCCGCGGCCCTGCCCGAGGGCAGCGGCACCGTCGACGGCGGCCGCACCTTCCGCGACCTCGGCATCGGCTCCCTCGCCGCCGTCGGCATCCGCGACCGCCTGCACACCACCACCGGCCTGCGGCTCTCCCCGACCGTCGTCTACGACCACCCCACCCCGGAGGCGCTCGCCGCCCACCTCGCCGCCGTGCTGTTCGGCGAAGACCCCGCCGCCGGACACCCGGCCGGCCCGAGCCGCGCGCCGCTCCTGGACGAGCCGATCGCGATCATCGGCATGGCCTGCCGCTACCCCGGTGGCATCGCCTCGCCCGACGACCTCTGGCAGGTCGTCACCACCGGCACCGACGCCATCGGCGCCCTGCCCACCGACCGGGGCTGGAACATCGCCGACGGCTACGACCCGGAGCTCGCCGGCCCCGGCCGGTTCTCCCAGCGCGAAGGCGGATTCCTGCACACCGCCGCCGAGTTCGACGCCGAGTTCTTCGGCATCTCCCCGCGCGAGGCCCTCGCCATGGACCCGCAGCAGCGGCTCGCCCTGGAAGCCGCCTGGGAGGCCGTCGAGAGCGCCGGACTCGACACCCACGGCCTCAAGGGCTCCCGCACCGGCGTCTACCTCGGCCTCATCGGCCAGGACTACGGCCCCCGCGCGGGCGAAGCCTCCAGCCGCGCCGGCGCGCTGGAAGGCCACCTCTTCCTCGGGACCACGGGCAGCGTGGCCTCGGGGCGCATCTCGTACGTCCTCGGCCTCGAAGGGCCCTCGCTGACCGTCGACACCGCCTGCTCCTCCTCGCTGGTCACCCTGCACGAGGCCTGCCAGGCGCTGCGCACCGGGGAGTGCGACCTCGCCCTCACCGGCGGCGTCACCGTGATGTCGAGCACCGGAATGCTCGTCGAGTTCTCCCGCCAGCGGGGCCTTTCCCCCGACGGCCGCTGCCGGGCCTTCTCGGCGGACGCCGACGGCTTCGGCATGGCCGAGGGTGTGGGGATGCTGCTGGTGGAGCGGCTGTCGGACGCCCGGCGGTTGGGGCACCGGGTGCTGGCGGTGGTGCGGGGTAGTGCGGTGAACCAGGACGGTGCGTCGAACGGTCTGAGTGCGCCCAGTGGTCCGGCGCAGCAGCGGGTGATCCGGCAGGCGCTGGTGAACGCGGGTGTGCAGGCGTCGGGTGTGGACGTGGTGGAGGCTCATGGGACGGGGACGTCGCTGGGTGATCCGATCGAGGCGCAGGCTCTGCTGGCGACGTACGGGCAGGGGCGTTCGGCTGATCGGCCGTTGTGGCTGGGGTCGTTGAAGTCGAACATCGGGCATGCGCAGGCTGCTGCGGGTGTGGGTGGTGTGATCAAGATGGTGATGGCGTTGCGGGCGGGTGTGCTGCCGCGCACGCTGCATGCGGAGGAGCCGTCGCCGCATATCGACTGGTCCTCGGGTGGGGTGCGGCTGCTGAACGAGGAGCGGGTGTGGCCGGAGTCGGGTGAGCCGCGTCGTGCGGGGGTGTCCTCGTTCGGGGTGAGTGGGACCAACGCCCACGTGATCCTGGAGGAGGTCGTTGCCGAACAGCCGTCCGCCGTAGGGGAGTCGGCAGGGCCGGTGAAGGTTCCGGTGCTGTCCGGGGCCGGGGCCGGCGTGTTCGCCTGGCCGGTTTCGGGGGCTTCGGTGGAGGGGCTGGCGGGTCAGGCGGGCAGGCTTCGTGGGTTTGTGGCGGGGCGGGCTGAACTGGCTTGTGGTGATGTGGGGTTGTCGCTGGGGGTGTCGCGTTCGGCGCTGGTGCGGCGTGGTGTGGTGGTGGGTGCGGACCGGGATGAACTGCTGGCGGGGCTTGAGGTGCTGGCCTCCGGCGGTTCCGGTGCCGGGGTGGTGACGGGTTTTGCGGGGGCGGGTTCCAGGCCGGTGTTCGTGTTCCCGGGGCAGGGTTCGCAGTGGGTGGGGATGGCGGTGGAGCTGCTGGGTTCCTCGCCGGTGTTCGCGGAGTCGATGGCGGCGTGCGGGGAGGCGTTGTCGGAGTTCGTGGAGTGGGACCTGCTGGAGGTCGTGCGCTCGGGTGACGCCACGGTGCTGGAGGCTGTGGATGTGGTGCAGCCGGTGCTGTGGGCGGTGATGGTGTCGCTGGCGGCGTTGTGGCGGGCGTGTGGTGTGGAGCCGGCTGCGGTGGTGGGGCATTCGCAGGGGGAGATCGCGGCTGCTGTGGTGGCCGGCGGGTTGTCGCTGCGTGACGGTGCGCGGGTGGTGGCGCTGCGCAGTGCGGTGATCGCGCGTTCGCTGGCGGGTCTTGGGGGGATGGCGTCGGTGTCGTTGCCGGCGGATGCGGTGCGTGAGCGGCTGGGGGACTGGGAGGGGCGGTTGTCGCTGGCGGCGGTGAACGGGCCGTCGGTGTGTGTGGTGTGCGGGCATGTGGACGCGCTGGAGGAGTTCGTCACCGCCTGTGAGGGTGACGGGGTCCGGGTGCGGCGCATCGCGGTGGACTATGCCTCGCATTCGGTGTTCGTCGAGGGTGTGGAGGAGGAGCTGCTCCGGGTTCTGGACGGGGTGGAGCCGCGTTCGGGTCAGGTGCCGTTCTTCTCGACGGTGACCGGTGGCCTGGTGGATATGGCGGGGCTGGACGCGCGGTACTGGTACACGAACCTGCGCCAGACGGTCCGTTTCGAGGAGACCGTACGCGAGCTGGTCGCGCGTGGCTTCGACGGCTTCATCGAGGCCAGCGCCCACCCGGTGTTGACGGTGGGCGTGCAGGAGACGGTGGAGGCGGCCGGGGCGCGGGCTCTGGTGTGCGGGACTTTGCGCCGGGGTGAGGGTGGTGCGCGGCGCTTCCTGGCGAGTGTCGGCGAGGCGTGGACGGCGGGTGTGGCGGTGGACTGGGCGGCGTTGACACCCGGTGCGCGGATCGTCGACCTGCCCACGTACGCCTTCCAGCACCAGCGCTACTGGCTCGACAGCACCTCGCAGGACGGCGGCCGGCCCGGGACACCGGACCAGGACGCCGAGTTCTGGGACACCGTCGAACAGGCCGACCTGACCGGCCTGGCGGCCAAGCTCGACGTCTCCCCGGACGCGCCGCTGGGCACCGTCCTGCCCGCGCTCGCCGACTGGCGGAAGACCCTGCGCACCCGCAGGACCGTGGACGACTGGCGCTACCGGATCACCTGGAACCGCCTGCCCGACACCGGCCCCGGCACCGATCCCGCCGCCGCCCCGGCCCTCACCGGCCACTGGCTGGCCGTCCTGCCCGAGCGTCACCGTGAGGACCAGGCCGTCACCACGGCACTCGCCGCGCTGCGGGAGGCCGGAGCCGAGGTCGTCATCCTCGGGACCACCGACGCCGACGCCGACTGCGACCGGCTCGCGGAGCGCCTGCGGACGACTCTCAGCGGGCTCGGCACCGCGCCGGCCGGTGTGCTGTCCCTCCTCGGTCTGGACGAGGACCGCCACCCCGTCCACCCCGCCATGCCCAACGGACTGGCCACCACCCTGGCGCTGATCCGCGCCCTCGGCCGGGCGGACATCGGTGCGCCGCTGTGGCTGGTGACCCAGCAGGCGGTCACCGCCGGCGAGGACACCCACCCGAAGCACCCGCTGCAGAGCACCATCTGGGGCCTCGGCCAGGTCACCGCGCTCGAACACCCCGACCGCTGGGGCGGGTTGATCGACCTGCCCGGAACGGTCGACGCCCGGACGGGCCGCCTGCTGTGCGCCGCGCTGGCCGGCCACGGGGCCGAGGACCAGCTGGCGCTGCGGGAGTCCGGCACCCTCGTGCGCCGCCTCGTCCACGTCCCCGGGGAACAGCGCCCCGTCCGGCGCACCTGGCGGCCGCGCGGCACCGTGATCATCACCGGCGGCACCGGCGCGCTCGGCGCCGTCCTCGGCCGGTGGCTGGCCGCCGAGGGCGCCGAGCACCTGGTCCTGACCGGCCGTCGCGGGGCCGACGCCCCCGGCGCGGCGGAGCTGCGCGAGGAACTGACCGAGGCCGGCGCCCGGGTGACCCTCGCCGCCTGCGACACCGCCGACCGGAACGCCGTCCGGGCCCTGCTGGACGACCTGGCCGCCGAGGGCGAGACCGTACGCGCCGTCCTGCACGCGGCGGGCGTGGCCGACCTCACGTCCATCGAGGACACCGGCCCCGAGGCGTTCGCGGCCGGCGTCGCCGCCAAGGTCGACGGCGCCCTGCACCTCACCGAACTCCTCGACCACACCGAGCTGGACGCCTTCGTGCTGTTCTCCTCGATCGCCGGGGTCTGGGGCAGCGGCGACCACGGCGCCTACGCCGCCGCCAACGCCCACCTGAACGCGCTGGCCGAGGCCAACCGCGCCCGGGGCATCGCGACGACCTCGGTCTCCTGGGGCGTGTGGAACGCCTTCGGCGTCGAGGGCGCCGGCGGCATCGGCGAGGCCGTCGACCTGGGGCAGCTGCACCGGCGCGGGCTGCCCCTGATCGAGCCGGAGCTCGGCCTCGCCGCGCTGCAGCGGGCCCTCGACCGCGACGAGACCGTGCTGACCGTCGCCCCCGTCGCCTGGGAGCGGTTCCACCCGCTGTTCAGCGCGGCCCGGTCGCGGCCGCTCTTCGAGGACCTGCCGCAGGTGCGGGCCCTGGCGGCACCGGCCGCCGAGGACACCCCGCGCGGGCCCGCCGGCGCCCGCAACGACAGGTTCGCCGCCCTGGCGCCCGCCGACCGGGACGGTGCGCTGCTGGCCTTGGTCCGCCAGGAGGCCGCCACCGTGCTCGGCTACGAGCGGCCCGAGCAGCTGGACCCGGAACGCGCCTTCCGCGACCTCGGCTTCGACTCGCTCACGGCGATGGAGCTGCGGAACCGGCTGGGCGCGGCCACCGGACTCACCCTCCACGCCGCCCTCGTCTTCGACCACCCGACCGCGCAGGCCGTCACCGCTCACCTCAAGACCGAGCTGTTCGGCCACGACACCGCCGACGACGGCTTCGTCCTGGGCGAACTCGACCAGCTGGCCAAGCGGTTGACCGACCTCAGCCCGGACACCAACACCCGGCTGGAGATCACCCTGCGGTTGCGCTCCCTGCTCGCGCAGTGGACCGACCAGGACGGCGGCCGGACGGCCGGCGGCTCCGCCGGCCCGTCCGGGACGGAGCTGGAATCCGCCGACCTCGACGAGGTCCTCGCCTTCATCGACACCGAGCTCGGCCTCTGACACCGCTGCCGAGATCCATCGGGGCCGCCGGCAGTTCCGGCGGCCCCGACACCAGAGACCACACGCACGAGACACCGCCCAGCGCGCGCCGTTGAGCGACACCACAGGGGGTAGGACACCGATGGCGGACCAGGACAAGCTCGTCGACTACCTGAAGCGGGTCACGGCCGATCTGCAGCAGACCCGGCAGCGCCTGCGCGAGTACGAGGCCCAGGACGCGGAGCCGATCGCGATCATCGGCATGGCCTGCCGCTACCCCGGCGAGATCGCCGGCCCGGACGACCTGTGGCGGATCGTGCGCGACGGAGTCGACGCCGTCGGCGGCCTGCCCACCGACCGAGGCTGGGACGTCGAGGGCCTCTACAACCCCGACCGGGAAGCCACCGGCACCACCTACGCCGCCGAGGGCGGCTACCTCCAGAACGCCACCGAGTTCGACGCCGAGTTCTTCGGCATCTCCCCGCGCGAGGCCCTCGCCATGGACCCGCAGCAGCGGGTCGTCCTGGAGACCGCCTGGGAGGCCGTCGAGCACGCCGGCCTCGACCCCGCCACCCTGCGGGGCACCGGCACCGGCGTCTTCGTCGGCTGCAACTACCAGGAGTACCGCGCCCGGCTGACCTCCGTCCCGGACGGCCTGGAGGGCCACCTCGTCACCGGCAGCGTCTCCAGCGTCGTCTCCGGCCGCGTCTCGTACGTCCTCGGCCTCGAAGGGCCGGCGCTGACCGTCGACACCGCCTGCTCCTCCTCGCTGGTCACCCTGCATCTGGCGTGCGAGGCCCTGCGCCGCAAGGAGTGCACCATGGCGCTCGCGGGCGGCGTCGCCGTGATGAGCACCCCGAACAGCATCACCGGCTTCTCGCGCCAGCATGGCGTGGCCGCCGACGGGCGCTGCAAGGCGTTCTCCGCCGCCGCCGACGGCATGGGCTTCGGCGAGGGTGTGGGGATGCTGCTGGTGGAGCGGCTGTCGGACGCCCGGCGGTTGGGGCACCGGGTGCTGGCGGTGGTGCGGGGTAGTGCGGTGAACCAGGACGGTGCGTCGAACGGTCTGAGTGCGCCCAGTGGTCCGGCGCAGCAGCGGGTGATCCGGCAGGCGCTGGTGAACGCGGGTGTGCAGGCGTCGGGTGTGGACGTGGTGGAGGCTCATGGGACGGGGACGTCGCTGGGTGATCCGATCGAGGCGCAGGCTCTGCTGGCGACGTACGGGCAGGGGCGTTCGGCTGATCGGCCGTTGTGGCTGGGGTCGTTGAAGTCGAACATCGGGCATGCGCAGGCTGCTGCGGGTGTGGGTGGTGTGATCAAGATGGTGATGGCGTTGCGGGCGGCTGTGCTGCCGCGCACGCTGCATGCGGAGGAGCCGTCGCCGCATATCGACTGGTCCTCGGGTGGTGGGCGGATGCTGACCGAGGAGCGGGTGTGGCCGGAGTCGGGTGAGCCGCGTCGTGCGGGGGTGTCCTCGTTCGGGGTGAGTGGGACCAACGCCCACGTGATCCTGGAGGAGGTCGTTGCCGAACAGCCGTCCGCCGTAGGGGAGTCGGCAGGGCCGGTGAAGGTTCCGGTGCTGTCCGGGGCCGGGGCCGGCGTGTTCGCCTGGCCGGTTTCGGGGGCTTCGGTGGAGGGGCTGGCGGGTCAGGCGGGCAGGCTTCGTGGGTTTGTGGCGGGGCGGGCTGAACTGGCTTGTGGTGATGTGGGGTTGTCGCTGGGGGTGTCGCGTTCGGCGCTGGTGCGGCGTGGTGTGGTGGTGGGTGCGGACCGGGATGAACTGCTGGCGGGGCTTGAGGTGCTGGCCTCCGGCGGTTCCGGTGCCGGGGTGGTGACGGGTTTTGCGGGGGCGGGTTCCAGGCCGGTGTTCGTGTTCCCGGGGCAGGGTTCGCAGTGGGTGGGGATGGCGGTGGAGCTGCTGGGTTCCTCGCCGGTGTTCGCGGAGTCGATGGCGGCGTGCGGGGAGGCGTTGTCGGAGTTCGTGGAGTGGGACCTGCTGGAGGTCGTGCGCTCGGGTGACGCCACGGTGCTGGAGGCTGTGGATGTGGTGCAGCCGGTGCTGTGGGCGGTGATGGTGTCGCTGGCGGCGTTGTGGCGGGCGTGTGGTGTGGAGCCGGCTGCGGTGGTGGGGCATTCGCAGGGGGAGATCGCGGCTGCTGTGGTGGCCGGCGGGTTGTCGCTGCGTGACGGTGCGCGGGTGGTGGCGCTGCGCAGTGCGGTGATCGCGCGTTCGCTGGCGGGTCTTGGGGGGATGGCGTCGGTGTCGTTGCCGGCGGATGCGGTGCGTGAGCGGCTGGGGGACTGGGAGGGGCGGTTGTCGCTGGCGGCGGTGAACGGGCCGTCGGTGTGTGTGGTGTGCGGGCATGTGGACGCGCTGGAGGAGTTCGTCACCGCCTGTGAGGGTGACGGGGTCCGGGTGCGGCGCATCGCGGTGGACTATGCCTCGCATTCGGTGTTCGTCGAGGGTGTGGAGGAGGAGCTGCTCCGGGTTCTGGACGGGGTGGAGCCGCGTTCGGGTCAGGTGCCGTTCTTCTCGACGGTGACCGGTGGCCTGGTGGATATGGCGGGGCTGGACGCGCGGTACTGGTACACGAACCTGCGCCAGACGGTCCGTTTCGAGGAGACCGTACGCGAGCTGGTCGCGCGTGGCTTCGACGGCTTCATCGAGGCCAGCGCCCACCCGGTGTTGACGGTGGGCGTGCAGGAGACGGTGGAGGCGGCCGGGGCGCGGGCTCTGGTGTGCGGGACTTTGCGCCGGGGTGAGGGTGGTGCGCGGCGCTTCCTGGCGAGTGTCGGCGAGGCGTGGACGGCGGGTGTGGCGGTGGACTGGGCGGCGTTGACACCCGGTGCGCGGATCGTCGACCTGCCCACGTACGCCTTCCAGCACCAGCGCTACTGGCTCGATGCCCCCACCCAGTCGGCCGACGTGTCGTCCGCCGGCCTCGGTGTCCCCGGACACGGCCTGCTCGGCGCGTCCGTCACCCTGGCGGGCGGCGGCGGAACCGTCCTGACCGGCCGACTCTCCCTCGCCACGCACGCGTGGCTCGCCGACCACGCCGTCCGGGGCGTCGTCCTGATGCCCGGCACCGGACTGGTGGAACTCGCCCTGCGAGCGGGTGACGAGGTCGGCTGTGGCCGGGTGGAGGAACTGACGCTCCAGGCGCCGCTCATCCTGCCCGAGACCGGCGCCGTCCAGATCCAGGTTGTCGTCGGCGCCCCCGACGAGGCCGGCCTGCGGGCGCTGGACATCTACTCCCGCCCCGACGCGCCCGACACCTACGAGGCCTGGACCCTGCACGGCACCGGAACGCTCGCTCCCGCCACGGCGCCCGGATCGCCGGCCGAGCCGGCGGCCTGGCCGCCGAGCGGCGCGGAGGCGATGGACGTCACCGGGTTCTACGAGGCGATGGCGGAGCACGGCTACGAGTACGGGCCGGCGTTCCAGGGCCTGCGGGGGGTGTGGCGGCGTGGCGACGAGGTGTTCGCGGAGGTCGAACTGCCCGAACCGGCAGGTGTGGTGGACGAGTTCGGTCTGCACCCCGCCCTGTTCGACGCCGGCCTTCAGTCCGGGCTGCTGACGCACTTCGCTCCGTCGGCCGACGGCCCCGCCGGCAACCGGCTGCCGTTCTCCTGGCGTGGTGTGAGCCTGCACGCGGTGGGGGCGACGGGCCTGCGGGTGCGCCTGGCGCCGGTGGCGGGTGATCCGATGCGGGTGTCGCTTGAGGTGGCTGATGCGTCGGGTCTGCCGGTGGTGTCCGTGGAGTCGCTGGTGGTGCGGGAGGTTTCGCGGGAGCAGCTGGCTGTTGCGGCTTCGGTGGCTTCGGAGTCGCTGCTCCGGGTGGACTGGGTTCCGGCGCTGGTGTCGGGTGCTGAGCCGCTGGAGTTCGCGACGGCGGGCTCGGTGTCGGATGTGGACGCGCTGGTGGCGTCCGGTTCGGTGCCGGCGATTGTCGTGCTGGAGTGCGCGCCGGCAGAGGGTTCGGTTCCGGAGGCGGTTCGTGCCGGGCTTGATGGTGTGCTGGGTGTGGTGCGGCGGTTCGTGACCGAGGAGCAGTTCGCGGCTTCCCGGCTGGTCGTGGTGACGCGTGGAGC
>NZ_JBVHHY010000028.1:0-130702 GCF_055560835.1 Kitasatospora sp. NPDC023120
CCTCCCTACCCGCCTAATATCCCCCCACCGCCCCCGGCGGGGGACCCCTACCCGCACGCGCGCTTAGGGTTCCGTACCGGCTGGGGGGGGGGTAGTGGGAAGTCGGCCGGGCCGACTTCCCACTCCCCGCCGGTCGGTGCCCGAAAAAAGACTTTCTCGATGCGCGGCAACCTTCCCGGGGGCGGTGGCAACTGGGTGGTGTCCGGACAGGCGGTCTGGTCAGAGGCAACGGCTGAAAGAGAGCATCGACATGTTCCCTCGCCCATCCACGTCGCCGGAGGCGTCTCCCGGCGGCCGCGCCCGCCGTGGTCGCGCGTCGCGCTCGCACCGTGGCCGTCGGCTGTACCGGCGTCGGAGTTTCTGGGCGGCCGTCGGCCTGGCGGTCGTGGGCGGCTCCGTGGTCGTGGTCAACACGGCCTCGGCGGGCACCGTGGACACGAACTCCTGGTACGTGCTGGTCAACCGCAGCACCGGCGAGGTGCTGGACGCCCCCGCCTACGCCACGAACGACGGTGTCCCGCTGGCGCAGTGGAGCCGTAACGGCGGGACCAATCAGCAGTGGAAGTTCATCGACTCGGGCGACGGGAACTACCGGCTGCAGAACCGGCACTCCGGCAAGGTGCTGGACGACTACAACTGGTCGAAGACCGAGGGCTCCGAGCTGGTGCAGTGGCGCGACCTGAACGGCGCCAACCAGCAGTTCCGCATGGAGAAGTCGTCGGACGGCTACGTGCGTCTGATCAACCGCTTCAGCGGCATGGCCGTCGAGGTCCCGGGCGGCTCCAAGGCCGAGGGGAGCCACATCGCCCAGTACCACGACTGGGCCGGCCCCCAGCAGCAGTGGCAGCTCGTCCCGGCCGGTAGTGCCGGCGGCACCGGGAACACGGGGAGCTCCGGTGGCAGCACCACGCCCGCCCCGTCCCCCACGGCTGCCCCGCCCACCGCCACCACCAAGCCCACGACGTCTGCCACGGCCTCCGCGCCGGGCGGTGGCGTCACGACGGGCCAGGCGCCGAGCGGCACCCGCCCGGCGTCGGCGCCGCCGGCGTCCCCGACCGCAGGCGGCGGCAGCTCGCAGAAGAGCTTCATGGGCGGCAACACGGTGCTCATCGGCGGCATGATGGAGGACTCCACGGCGAACGCCGCGCCGTTCGACGTGCGGTACGCCTATATCCACAGCCAGCCCGCGCCCTCGTCCGACGCCTACACGGCCTCGCGCTGCAAGTCCGAGTGGTCAGGCTGGTGGGGCTGCTGGACCGGCGACACCACGGCGCCCGGCACCCAGGTGACCCTGAACAACGACCGCGCGTCCAAGGCGACGTACCAGGGCAAGCCGCGCCCGCAGAAGTACCTCTTCACGTGGTACTCGCTGCGCGACCTCGGAGACATGGCGGGCCAGGGCGACGGTCCCGGCGAGGTCCAGGCCATCAACCGGGCCGACCTGCTCACCAAGTACCTGAACGACTACCGCTTCTTCCTCCAGAAGGTCGGCAACGCGCAGGACATGGTCGACATCGAGCCGGACTTCTGGGGCTACGTCCGGTCGCTCGGCAACCCGCACCAGGTCTCCGCGCAGGTCAAGGCCGCGAACCCGACGGACTGCGGATCGCAGGAGAACAGCGCCTCCGGCCTGGCCCAGTGCATGATCGCGATGAGCCACAAGTACGCGCCCAACACCGGCGTGGGCCTGCACCTGTCCTGCTTCGACTGGCAGCAGAACACCTCGCAGTGCGTCAAGGACTACGCGGACCTCGGGGCGAAGAACGCCGACTTCCTCGTCACCGACGTGACGGACCGCGACGCGGGCTGGTATGCGCTGCCCGCCCACGGCAGCAAGGACACCTTCTGGAACGACCAGAAGGGCTTCGCCGCCCTCGCGTTCTACAAGACGATGTCCGAGTCGGTGGGCAAGCCGGTGGTCCTGTGGCAGATCCCCCTGGGCAACATGGCGGGGAACAACACCCCCGGCCACTACAAGGACGACAAGGTCGACTGGTTCTTCTCGCACATGGACCAGGTGGCGAACGCACACGTCGGCGCCCTCCTGTTCGGCGCCGGCTGGTCGGAACAGACCACGCCCGAGACCGACGGCGGGAACCTGATCAACAAGACGACCGCCAACCACAACTCGGGCGGCACGCCGCTCAAGTAGGCACCCCCAGCCGGTCGAAAGCGGCAATCGGGTGCACAAAGGCAAAGCCCCAGGCCTCTGGCCTGGGGCTTTGCCCCTGGTCGGGCAGCCTCGTTCAACGCCAAAATGGAGCGGGAAGTCGGCGTGGCCGACTTCCCGCTCTGGGGTGCTCAGGCGTGGTGGTCGAATTCGCCGGTCTTGATGCCGTGGAGGAGGGCGGCGAAGGCGGCGGGGGTGGTGCGGAGGATGGTGTGGCCCTCGTCGGACTCGCGGAGTTCGACGGCCCCGTTGGCGGTCCGCACCTCTACGCAGTCGCCACCGGATCCACTGAAGGACGACTTCTGCCAGTTCGAGCCGGACATGTTGGCCTCCGCAGGGTTGGGTGGGTGGTGTGGCCCCTGCCCCTCGTGCGTTGTGAGCGCGAGGGGCAGGGTGCGTTAGGCGTGGTGGTCGAATTCGCCGGCCTTGATGCCGTGGAGGAGGGCGGCCATCGCGGCGGGGGTGGTGCGGAGGATGGTGTGGCCCTCGTCGGACTCGCGGAGTTCGACGGCCCCGTTGGCGGTTCGGACTTCCACGCACATCTCGCCGGAGCTGCTGAAGGACGACTTCTGCCATTGACTTTGAGACATCTCAGCCTTCCAAGTTCTTGATTGTCTGTTGGATCAGATCCTGCGAGTCCTCATGGCTGAGGGCAGATCGATCGATACGGTCGAAGATCTTGCGATAGGACTCAAGCTCACTCGGACTATCGAGGAAGATGGGGCCTTGCGACAACTCCACCTCGACGGTGTCTAGCTCGGGGACTTCCCCGAATGAGTAGACGAGATTCTCGATCGGGCCTGGGTAGGTGTGAGCAGTGAAGGGGACGACGCGGATGCTTACGTCCTCCCTGAGGGAGTCGTCTAGCAGAGAGTGAAGCTGGTTCCGCAGCACATCGGGACCTCCAAAGCGTGTGACGAGACTGGACTCGTGCACGTAGATCTCAAGCACCTTCCGTGGGTTCTGAAGGATCCTCCGTCTGCGCTCCAAGCGAAATGTGGTACGTAGGTTGAGCTCGCCAGCCGAAAGTGGTGGAATCCGACGATTGAAGATTCCACCCGCGTAGGCCTCCGTCTGCACTGGCCCAGGGAAGATGGTGGAGGTCCAATACCTGATCGTGCTTTCCGCGAAGTCCTCATGCTCGGCAGACTCAAGGATCGGGTCAGGGAGTCGGTCGCGATACTGATCCCACCAGGACTTTCGGCGTGAAGTGATCAGGCCGACAAGGGCGTTGATGAGTGGCAGGTTCTCACACTTGCATGCGTCGGCAATGCTCTGGATTCGTTCGGCGCTGGCGCTGGTCTTTCCGTTCTCCATCTGCGTGACCTGGGGTGCGCTTACTCCGAGCATGTGAGCAAGTTGGTTGCCGCCGAGACCGGCTTGCTCGCGCATCCTCCGGAGTTCGGCGCCCAGACGGCGCTGACGGAATGTTGGGTTCTGTCGACCAGGCATGGAGTCCTCTCAGATCATGTGGGGCCAGTGTGCCGCGCCGCCAGTCGATGGAGCCATCTGTCCCCCGGGAGGGCGAACTTCGGTGCATCTACCTAATCTTAGGTCGATGTGCGCTATGGTCGATGTCACATCGATCCGACGGATCGTCAGTAACGCCTGCTAGCAAGCACCGCAGAGCAGCCATGTCCTTTTCACCTGGCCTGGCTCACGGCGACATGTGTTCCGCCGGTTCTTCCCTCACTCACGCCTCGGGAGAAGTCCCATGCGTCACCTCAACACGCCCTCGATCGCCATCGCCCGTCAGTCCCTCGGCGACACCATGACCCGCGTCGGCTGGTCCCCCTCCGCCATCTTCGACGCGCAGCTCGCGCTCGTTGAGCTCCTGGTCAACGCCTGGCGGCACGGCGCGACCCCTGCGCCGATCGTCCAGATCATCTCCGCGAACCAGACCCTCCGTGTCTCCGTCACGGACGAGAGCCCGATCCCGCCCTCCCCGCAGGCGCCCGACCTGCTCGCGGAGTCCGGGCGCGGCCTCCAGCTGGTCGCCGGCCTCACGCACCGCTGGGGTGTCGACCCCCAGGAGCGCGGCAAGTCCGTCTGGTTCGAGCTGACGCTGGACGGTGCCGCGTGAAGCGCCACCCCATGAAGCCGACCGACCCCCGGATCCGGCACTTCACGGACGAGCACATCCGCACCCTCCTGGCCGAAGTCCAGGAGCGCGGTAAGAAGTTCGGCCTGATCTGGCCCTCGGCCTCCACCGACCAGACCCTCGACGGCCGCGTCCTCGTCTGCTTCAACACCGCGCCCGCGTCGACGCTCCTCAACCTCCTCACCCTCCTCCTCGACGCCGAACGCGAGACCCCGTGCGATTCCTGATCGGGACGGCCTTCGCTGTCCTCCTCGCCCTCGCCTTCGCGACCGTCGCCCTGGGCGTCGTCACCGCCCTCCGTGCGACCCCGCCGGACGAGGACGCGTAGGAGCAAACGCAGAGGAGGGCCGTCACCGCCCTCGGCGGCCACGGCCCTCCTGCTTGCTCTTCCCTCTTCCCGGTCAGCTCTTCTTCTCGAATCCGGCGAGCAGTGCGCGCGGGTCGAAGGTGACCCGGATCCGGGCGATCTTCCCGTTCTCCACGTGCATCCAGTTCACCGTCGGCGTGGGCTCCGCGACGCTGGTGTGCAGCTCGAACCAGGTGATCACCTCGTCGCCCTCGGCGACGCGCACCTTCACGTCGATCTTCTCCAGCACCCGCCCGAGGCCCTGCAGTCCGGCCAGCGCCTCCTCCACGCCGGAGGCCGTTCCCAGGGCCCCGACGAAGTCCACGTCGTCGGCCAGCAGTCCCCGGATGGTGTCGAACTCGCGCGCCTCCCAGGCGGTGAAGTAGGTCTCGGCAAGCTCACGTGCGGTCTTCGTCGTCGTCATGCCTCCATGCTCCCGCCGCCCCCTCTCATGCGTCCAACAGATAGACCAGATGACTGATATCACTACTGGTTATGGACGGGCGGGGCCACCCCACTGCGGCATCCGCCGTACGGATGAGCCGCCCGTCGAATATCGTCAGCACTCATGGAGATGCACCAGCTGCGCTACTTCGCCGCCGTGATCGACGAGGGCTCCTTCACCGCCGCGGCCGCGCGCCTGCACGTGAGCCAGTCCGGCATCAGCACCCAGGTGGCGAAGCTGGAGCGCGAGCTGGGGCAGCAGTTGCTCGACCGGTCCGGCCGGGGGATCCGCCTCACCCCGGCGGGCGAGGCCGTCCTCCCGCTGGCCAAGAACGCCCTCGCCACCCTCGACGCCATCCAGTTCACCGCCGCCGAGTACGCCGACGCCGTGCGCGGCCGGGTGCGCCTCGGCATGATCATGGGCTGCTCGATCCCGCCGTTCCTGGACACCGTCGCCGATCTCGGCCGGACCCACCCCGGCATCGTGCTGAGCCTGCACGAGGGCCACTCCGACCTGCTCCAGGCGCAAGTCCTCTGCGGCGCCCTCGACCTGGCCCTGATCGGCTACGCGGGTGAGGTCGCGGCCGGCCTGGACGTCGGTGTCGTCGTGGACGAGCAGATCGCCGCCGTCGTCCCGACGGGGCATCCGCTCGACCGGCCCGGACTGACCCTCGCCGACCTGGGCGGCGAGAAGATCCTCTGCCTCTCCCCGGGCACCGGCATCCGCGCCGCCTACGAGCGCTCCTGCGCGCAGCTCGGCCTCGACCCGCGCGTTGACATCGACGCCAGCTCCCCGGCGACCGTCCTGCGCCTCGCCGAACGCGGCGCCGGCGTGGCGGTCCTCAGTCCCTCCTCCGTCGAGGGCCCCGGCCTGAGCACGATCCCGATCGCCGACGCCGCCGTCCGTTCCCGGCTCGGCCTCGCCGGCCGCCGCGACCAGCAGTCCCCGGCCGTCCGCGTCCTGCGCACCAAGCTCCGTGCCGCGTTGGGGACTTCCTAGGATCCGTCCTCTAACCGCGGGCGTCGCCCCGCAGGCGGGGGTTCGACGACGGACCCTAGGCCTTCCAGTGCGGGTCGCGCCCGGAGGCGGCCAGCGCGCGGTCCCATGCGGAGGCGCCGTCCGGCAGCGCGACCACCTCGGCGAAGCCTTCGTACTGCCGGTACAGCTCGGCGTTCTCGGCGACGATCTCCAGGGCCACCAGGGCGAGCTCCTCATCGACCGGGATCTGCGCGCCGACGGCCCGGGCGACGTCCCAGCCGTGCAGCAGCAGCTCCAGGACCAGCATCCGGGCGATCCCCACCGCCGGGACCGGAGAGCCGCCGAGATCGACGTCGCCCTCCCAGGCGGCCGGCTCGGCCCAGGCCGCCACCGCCTGCTCCAGCTGCGCGGCGTAGGCGGAGCGCCATTCCGCGTCCGCCGTGAAGTCCCGCGCGATCAGCTCCTCGGGCAGGTCGGCGCGCCGGGCCCGGTGCTCCAGGCCGTGCGAGGTGTAGAGCACCCAGTGGTTGATCAGCGCGCGGGTGTCGAACTCCCCGCAGGGCGTCGGCGCGTCCAGCGGCTGCCCGGTCGGGACGGCGGCCGCGACCTCGGCGGCGGCGGAGGCGGCGCGGGCGAGGAAGGGGTGCATGGGGTGGGCGTTCATGCCCCGATCCTCGGCCGCACCCGGCTCCGGCGTCTTGAAGAAACGCGACGCTAACCTTGGCCGCCATGGACTCCGCCGACTCGCCCGACCTCGGCCGCGGTGTGCTGCACCCGGCCCGGGCGGCCGAACTGATCAGCGTGGACCGGCTCGCACCCGCGGTCGAGGTGGCGCGGTTCGTGGAGTACTACTGGCTGGTCCGCTGGGACCTGCAGGGCCTGCCCCCGTACGAGCAGAAGGTGCTCTCCCACCCCAACGTCCACCTGGTCTTCGAGGCCCCGCGGGCCCGCGTCTACGGGGTGGACCGCTCGCTGTTCGTCCGCCGCCTGGAGGGTGCCGGTCACGTGCTGGGCGTACGGTTCCGGCCGGGCGCCTTCCGTCCCTTCGCGGACCGCCCGGTGAGCGCGCTGGCCGACCGGTCCGTCCCCGCCGCCGAGTACTTCGGCGCCGAGGCGGACCAGTGCAACGCAAGGATCCTCGACGAGCCGACAGCCGAGCGGGTCGATGACTTCCTCCGGCCCCGCCTCCCCGCGCCCGACCCGGTCGCCGAGCAGGTCGCCGCGATGGTGGACCGGATCACCGGCACCCCGGACCTGTGCCGGGTGGACGACCTGGCGGAGGAGTTCGGCATCGGCGTCCGGCACCTCCAGCGGCTGTTCGCCGAGTACGTCGGCGCCTCCCCGAAGTGGGTGCTGCGCCGCGCCCGGCTCCACGAGGCGGCCGAACGGGCGGGCAGCGGCGGCGAGTCGGACCTGGCCGCACTCGCCGCCGAACTGGGCTACGCCGACCAGGCCCACTTCACCCGTGACTTCACCGCCGCCGTCGGGGAGTCCCCGACCCGCTACGCGGCGGCGGGCTGACCGGCCTCGGCAGCCGCCGCGGCCGCGGCAGCGGCCCGGCCCCGGGCGCTGGCCCGCTTGGCGTAGGCGATGGTGAAGTAGACCAGCCCGCCGAGCACCACGTACGGAAGGATGTTGTTGACCGTCACCACCGTGCCGTGCGACAGGGTGTAGACCAGCACGATCCGCAGCACTGCCTCCAGGACGAAGGTGGTGCCCCACACGATGGTCAGGACGCGCTGGGTCTTGCGGAAGCCCGGGTACTGCCACATCGAGTTCCACCAGGAGACCATCTCCGGTGTGCCGTCGGTGGCGAACTTGCGCCCGAAGTAGAACATGATCGGCTTCGGTGCCGCGAGGGACGCCAGGTAGACCACGCCGAGCAGGCCGGAGACGAAGGAGTCCTTGGCCAGCAGCATCTTCGGGTCCTGCGGACCGACCAGCGAGACCACCAGCGTCAGGGCGACGAAGACCAGCGAGACGATGGCGAACTCGTCGATCCGGCGGTGCCAGAGGAGGTAGATCACGCTGTCGACCACCGGCCCCAGGCCGGAGAGCAGGATGGCGGTGGATTCGCTGTAGCCGTGGTCGTGCAGCTGGTTGTAGATCATGATCGGCGCGACGACGTTGAAGCCGATGCTGATCAGCCAGCCGAGGGCGGACGCGCCCCCCTTTCGGGCAGGGGCCTGCGGAGCTGCGGAAATTGACACTGTGTTTTCCCCCGGGAGTGAACTGCGATTGCGGCTCATTCTGACGGACCCGCAGGTCAAGCGCCTAACGCCAGAGCCGAATCGTGATCGATCGTGCGCGAGCGGGCCCCACCTCGGGCCCTGCTCCGGATCCCGGTTCACGCCCCGAGGAAGCGCTGCAGCTCGTCCAGCACGTAGTTGGCCCCGGTGTAGCCGATCCCCTGGAACCACAGCTGGTCGTCCACCGGGATCGCCCGGTGCGCCCTGACCGCCCCCAGCGCCTGCCAACCCGGGCTCGCCAGCGTGGCGTTGGTGCCCGCCCGCTCCGGGTCGCCGTACGTCGCGTACAGCAGCAGGTCGCCGTCCGCCTTCCCGATCTGGTCCGGCGGGACCTCGACGTCCGGCTGGTCGACGTTCTGCGCGTCCGGGCGTCCGACCTGGGCGTCGGCGAGCACCGTCCCGGGGAAGCTCTGCCGCCCGTACAGCCGGATCCCGCCGCCCTCCACGAAGCGCACCAGGCTCACCTTGCGCCCCGACAGCTTCGCCGCCGACAGCGCCTGCGCCACCTGCCCGGCGTGCTTCTGGTAGGCGGCGACGAAGGCCGCCGCGGCGTCCTCCCGGCTCAACGCCTGGGCGTGCAGCTGGAAGTTCGCCTTCCACGGCGCGCCGGTGGTCTGGGTGAGCACGGTCGGGGCGAGCTCGCGCAGCTGGTCGTACCGGTCGCCGTCGCGCGCCTGGTTGGAGAGGATCAGGTCCGGCCGCAGCGAGCGTACGGTCGGCAGGTCGGGCGAGCCGGCCGGGCCGACCAGCCGGATCCCGGTCGTCCGCGGGGCGGGCCAGTACTCGGGGTACTCGGTGTCGCGGGCCGGGAGCGCGGCACCGACCGGGGTGATGCCGAGGGTCAGCGCGGAGTCGAGCACGTCGGTGTCCAGGACGACCACCCGCATCGGCCGGCCCGGCACCTGCACCGTCCCGGTGGCGGTGTTCACCGTCACCGGCGGCACCGGGGCGGCGGACGGCGAGCCGCTCGCGTCGAGGCTGTCGGCGGTGGTCGGGGCCGAATGCCGGGTGTCGCCGGTGCACGCCGCGAGCGCGGCCCCGCCGAGGCCGGCGAGGAGGGTACGGCGGGCGATCCGGTGCATCGGCGGTCCTCGGGAAGCGCGGGAAGCTCTGTGAACTCGGGAAGCTCAGGGAGCCGGCAGGCGGGTCGGGATGCCGTCGATTATGTCCGAAATCGCACCTAAAGCGCCGTTAAGCGTGCTCGTCAGCCGTCAGCCGTCAGCCGTCCACCACCGCCGCCCTGGCCGCCCACGGGGCACCCGGGACCACCAGCGGCGTGCCCGTCACCGGATCCGGCACCACCACCGAGTCCAGCCGGAACACCTCGCGCACCAGCTCCGCCGTCACCACCTCTCCGGGCGGGCCCTGCGCGACCACCCGCCCGTCCCGCATCGCCACCAGGTGGTCGGCGTACCGGGCCGCCTGGTTGAGGTCGTGCAGGACGGCGACGACCGTCCGCCCGCGTTCGACGTTCAGCCGCCGGACCAGGTCCAGCACCTCCACCTGGTGTGCGATGTCCAGGTAGGTGGTCGGCTCGTCCAGCAGCAGGATGTCGGTGCCCTGGGCGAGTGCCATCGCGATCCAGGCACGCTGGCGCTGGCCGCCCGACAGCTCGTCCATGCTGCGCTCGGCCAGTTCCGCGGTGGAGGTGCGCTCCAGCGCCTCGGCGACCGCCGCCTCGTCCTCCGACGACCACTGCTGCCACCAGCTCTGGTGCGGCTGGCGGCCGCGCGAGACCAGGTCCGCCACCGAGATGCCCTCCGGGGCGGTCGGCGACTGCGGCAGCAGGCCGAGCCGCTGGGCGATCCGCTTGGTCGGGATCCGCGCCAGCTCCTCGCCGTCCAGCAGCACCGCTCCGCGGACCGGCTTCAGCAGCCGGCCGAGGGCCCGCAGCAGGGTCGACTTGCCGCAGGCGTTCGGACCGACGATCACCGTCACCCGCCCGTCGGGGATGCGGACGTCCAGGCCCTCGACGACCGTGCGCGCCTCGTAGGCCAGGGTGAGGCCCCGGGCCTCCAGACGGTGAGCGGACGGCCGGTGTGCGGACATCAGGAGCCTCCACGGCGGGATCGGATCAGCAGCCACATCAGGTACGGCGCGCCGACCATGCCGGTCACCACGCCCACCGGCAGCTCGGTCGGCGCCAGCAGGCGCCGGGCGATCAGGTCGGCGAGGACCACCACCAGCGCGCCGGTCAGCGCCGAGCAGAACAGCGGGATCTGCGCCGAGCGGGCCAGCCGCAGCGCGATCTGCGGGGCCATCAGCGCGACGAAGTCCACCGGTCCGGCGGCCCCGGCCGCGCAGGAGGCCAGCACGATGCCCAGCAGTGCCATGCCCAGCCGGATCCGGTCCAGCCGCAGTCCGAGGCCGACGGCGGTCGCGTCGTCGAAGGAGATCGACCGCTGGGCACGGGCCGCCCAGAGCGCGACCGGGAGGGCGGCGAGCAGCACCCGGGCGAGCCATCCGGCCTGGTCGTAGCCGGAGCCGTTCAGGCTGCCCGTCATCCAGACCGTGGCGGCCTGGGCCTGGAAGCCGTCGCCCTTGGTGAGGAACACCGAGGTGAGGGAGGACAGGGCGACGCTGATCCCGATGCCGATCAGCACGAAGCGCTGGGCGTGCAGTCCGCGCCGCCAGGCCAGCGCGTAGACCAGCAGCCCGGCCACCAGACCGCCGGCCACCGCCGCGTACGGCGCCTGGCCGGTCGAGCCGACCACGCCGTACGCCGTCAGGCCGACCACGGTCGCGGTCGCGCCCCAGGTCACGCCCACCACGTCGGGGCTGGCCAGCGGATTGCGGGCGACGGTCTGGATCAGCGCCCCCGCCAGCCCGAGCGCCGTGCCGACCAGCAGCCCGACCACCACCCGGGGCAGCCGGAACTCGCCGACCACCAGCTGGTCCGGGCTCGGCTGCCCGAGCACCACCTTCACCACCTCGGCCGGCGACACGGTGGACTCGCCCAGGCACAGCGAGGCCACCACCGCCCCGGCGAGCGCCGTCAGCAGTCCGACCGCGACGAGCACCGAGCGCCGGTGCAGCAGGAAGGAGGCCCCTCCGGCCCGCACCACGGAGTAGCCGCGCAGCGGAACCGCGCTCATGCCGCGACCACCTTCCGGCGGCGGACCAGGGCCACCAGCACCGGGACGCCGACCAGGGCCGTCATCACGCCCGCCGGGACCTCGGACGGCGGGAACAGCACCCGGCCGAGGGTGTCGGCGAGCAGCAGGAGCGACGGGCCGAGGACGGCGGAGAAGGCGAGGATCCAGCGGTGGTCGGCGCCCGCGAGGGCGCGGGCCGCGTGCGGGACGGCGAGCCCGACGAAGGCGATCGGACCGGCTGCCGCGACCGCCGAGCCGGTGAGGACGGTCGCACCGAGGGCGCCGACCGCGCGGACCGGTCCGGTCTTCGCGCCCAGGCCCTTCGCGGTGTCGTCACCGAGCGCCAGCGCGTCCAGCCCGCGCGCCACCGCGACCACCAGCACCGTGCCGACCGCCAGGAAGGGCAGCAGCTGCCAGGCCACGTCCGAGGTCCGCCCGGAGAGCGAGCCGACGTGCCAGAACCGGAACCGGTCCATGGCGGCCGCGTCCGTGGTCAGCACCAGGGTGTTGAACGAGGCGATGAAGGCCGACATCGCCGAGCCAGCCAGCGCCAGCTTGACCGGTGTCGCCCCGCCCCGGCCGCGCCCGGCGAGGCCGTGGACCAGCACGGTGGCGATGACCGCGCCCGCGAAGCCGAACCAGACGTACCCGGTGAGGGTGGAGACGCCGAAGCCGGAGATGGCGACCACCACGCCGGCCGCCGCGCCCTGGGAGACGCCGAGGATGCCGGGGTCGGCGATCGGGTTGCGGGTCAGGCCCTGCATGACGGCCCCGGCCAGGCCGAGCGCCGCGCCGACGGCCAGGCCGACGACCGTGCGCGGCACCCGCAGCTCGCGGATCACCACGGCGTCGGCGCTGTCGCCGCCGTGCAGCAGGGCGTCGAGGGTCCCGCCGAACGGGACGGTCCGGCTGCCGACCGCCAGGCTCAGCAGTACCGCGCCGGCCAGGACGGCCAGCGCGGCGGTGAGCCACGGTATTCGGCGCCGCGGTGCGCGGTCGGGCGTGCGCGGCGCGTCGGCCGGTGCGGTGTCGTCGGTCATGGGCCTCTCCGCAGACAACTCAGGTAAACCTAAGTTCCGCTGCGAAGCCGGGGCAACTTGCCTCGTGGGGCGATCCGTCCGTTGGATAGCCTGGCGGCATGCCCGCGACCTCACAGGCCCCGCTCACCGTCGGCTTCGACCTCGACATGACGCTGCTGGACACCCGGCCGGGTATCCGTGCCACCTATCTGGCGCTCTCCGCCGAGACCGGCACCCCGATCGACGCCGACCTGGTGGTCACCCGGCTCGGCCCGCCGCTGCACGACGAGATCCGCAACTGGTTCCCGGAGCCGGAGGTGGAGCGGGCCGTGACGCGCTACCGCGAGCTCTACCGCGACTACGCCTTCGCCCCGACCGTGGCCCTCCCCGGCGCGCACGCCGCCGTCGAGGCGGTCCGCGCCCACGGCGGCAGGGTCGCCGTGATCACCGGCAAGTACGAGCCGAACGCCCGCCTCCACCTGGAGCACTCCGGACTGGCGGCGGACACCGTGATCGGTGACCTCTGGGCCGAGACCAAGGGCGAGGCGCTGCGCGAGCACGGGGCGAGCATCTACGTCGGCGACCACCTCGGCGACATCCGGGGCGCCCGGCACGCGGACGCCGTCGCGGTCTGCGTGCCCACCGGCCCGTACGGGGCGGACGAGCTGCGCGAGGCGGGCGCGGACGTGGTGCTGGCGGACCTCACCGAGTTCCCGGCCTGGCTCGCCGCGCACCTGGCCGCCGCCTAGGACCCGAGGCGGCGGGACTCCGTCGGCCGGGTCCGGCGGCTGGGGCCGCGCCCTACGGCTCGACCCGGCGGCGCTGGGCGCGGGCGTTCAGGAACAGCCCGGTCAGCGCGGTCAGGAAGCCCGCCGGCATCAGCATGCTCAGCCAGTACGCGGCCGTCGGCAGCGGCGTCAGGTGCAGGAACAGCGGGACGAAGGTGGCCAGGGTGACGAGCGTGCCGACGCCGAAGACGATCGTCCCGGCCTTGACGTACACGTCGCCGGGATCGGCGCTCTGGCTGCTCACGACTGCTCACTCCTCGGGGCTGGGCCGGACCGTCCCCAGTGTGGCAGAGCGCCCTTCCGGGCCGCCCACCGGAGCGGCCCGGTCACGTTGCGCAGTTTCCCGGCAGCTCAACGTTTTGATCCCTGTTGAGCGGGGGTATGCAGGGGGTGCCGAGGGGCGCGACAGGTGCGCCCCGTGTCCTCAGACCCGGGGGTGTGAGCCGATGGACCGCGTGGAGACGCGACCCGGCCGTGCCAGTACCGGGTCGCCCGAGACCGCGAGATCCTCGCGCCCCCGCCACCCGGAGCGGGCCTCGGGCGCGGATCCTTCGCGGAACGCGGATGAGGCAGTCACGGACCGTTAGTCTGCTCTTGACAGCGTGCTGACCATGAGCGCCCACGGGCGCCGAGCCGAGGTCGGCCGCATCTTTCCCTCCACCCAGTGATCCTCGGCCAGGGCCGGGATCCCTCACACCCATTCGAGGACTGTTCGAGATGCCCACCGGCCAGGTCAAGTGGTTCAACGAGACGAAGGGCTTCGGCTTCCTGTCGCGCGACGACGGCGGCGACGTCTTCGTCCACACCAAGGCGCTGCCCGCCGGTGTCACCGCGCTGAAGCCGGGCCAGCGGGTCGAGTTCGGTGTGGTCGCGGGCCACCGCGGCGACCAGGCGATGGCCGTGCAGCTGCTGGAGGCGCTGCCCTCGGTGGCCGCCGCCCAGCGCAAGAGCGCCGACGACATGGCCCCGATCGTCCAGGACCTGATCACCACCCTGGACGCGGTGCTGCCCGGCCTCCAGCGCGGGCGCTACCCCGCCAAGCCGACCGGTCAGAAGCTGGCCGGCCTGCTGCGCGCGGTGGCCGACCAGTTCGACGTCTAGAACATCTCGGGCTACCCGAACGCGAGCGCACCCGGGTCGAGCGGGGGCACCAGCCCCTCCGCCGCGGCCCGGGTGAGCAGTGCGCGGACGGCGGCGTAGCCCTCCTCGCCGAGGTCCTCGGTGAACTCGGTGACGTACAGCCCGATGTGCTGCTCCGCGACGTCCAGGTCCATCTCCTGGGCGTGTTCCAGCACGTACGCGCGGCTCGCTTCCGGGCTCGCCCAGGCCTGCCGGACGGAGGCGCGGATCGCGTCGGTGAGGGCCCGCAGCCGCTCGGCGCCGAGCGAGCGCTTGGCGACGATCGCGCCCAGCGGGATCGGCAGCCCGGTCTCCCGCTCCCAGGCCTCGCCCATGTCGGCCAGGCTGTGCAGCCCGTACTGCCCGTAGGTGAAGCGGGCCTCGTGGATCACCAGGCCGGCGTCCACCCGGCCGTCCCGGACGGCGGGCATGATCTCGTGGAACGGCAGGACGACGATCTCGCCGAAGCCGCCCGGCACCGCCTTCGCCGCCCAGAGCCGGAACAGCAGGTACGCGGTGGAGCGCTCGGAGGGCACCGCGACGGTCTTCCCGGCGAGGTCCGCGGGGGATGCCACGCCCGGCAGGGTGAGCACCAGCGGGCCGCAGCCACGCCCGAGCGCGCCGCCGCAGGGCAGCAGGGTGTACTCGTCCAGGACCCACGGCAGCGCGCCGTAGCTGATCTTCAGGACGTCCAGCTCGCCGCGCTCGGCCAGGCCGTTGGTGATGTCGATGTCGGCGAAGGTCACCTCGGGGGCGTCCGCCCCGGGCACCAGGCCGTGCGCCCAGGCGTGGAAGACGAAGGTGTCGTTCGGGCAGGGCGAGTACGCGATGCTCAGCCGTTCAGCCACGGCCGGCCTCCTCGATCGGTTCGTGCCGCGCAGCCGGTTCCGGTTCGTACCGTGCGGCCAGTTCGTGGACGGGCAGCGCGGCGAAGGCCCGCTCCAGGCCGGCCAGCGCCTCGCCGATCCGCCAGGCGGCCCGGTCGCGCGGGCCCACCGGGTTGGACACGGTGCGCAGTTCGAGGGCCGGCACGCCGTACCGGGCGGCGGCCTCGGCCACGCCGAAGCCCTCCATCGCCTCGGCGGCGGCGCCCGGGTGGCGGGCGGCCAGCGCGGCGGCCCGCTCGGCGCTGCCGGTGACGGTGGAGACGGTCAGCACCGGGCCGGTGACGGCGCCCGGGCCGTCCAGGCCGGCGAGCGCCTCGGTGACGAGCGCGACGGCGGCCGGGGGAGGGGTGTGCCGGGTGGTGCCGAAGCCCAGTTCGGTGACGTCGGCGAAGCCCTCGGGGGTCTCGGCGCCGAGGTCCGCGGCCACGATCGCGTCGGCCACCACGGTGGCGCCGACCGGGGCGTGCGGGGCGAAGCCGCCGGCGATCCCGGCCGAGACGGCCAGGGCGTACGGGTGGGCGGCCAGGGCGGCGGAGGCGCCGGCCGCGGCGGCGGCCGGGCCGACCCCGGCCGCGAGGACGTCCACCGGGGCGCCCTCGGACCGGTGCAGCGTGCCGCCGGGCAGCGGCAGGGCGGCGGAACCGCCGGGCAGCCCGCGCAGCACGGCCGCCGCCTCGGCGGCCACCGCGACGACGACGAGCAGCCGGGCCCGCGCGGGGCCCGACTGCTCGTGCGCGCCGTTCCCGGCGTCGTCCGCGGTCATCGCAGGACCGTTCACAGGACCGTTCAGCTGTCCTGGGTGTTCATCTGGAAGTACCAGACGGCGATCGGGTTGTCCGAGTTCTTGTCGCCCTCGACCACGGTGACCAGGGTCTTGCCGCTGGCGTTGAGCACCTTGTTCGCCTGCTGGGAACCGGACCAGGTCGGGCCCTTGGCGTACGAGGCCAGGCTGGTGCGCCCGCCCTGGTTGGAGGAGCCGCCGTTGGTGAAGGCCCACCAGCCCGAGTCGGCCACGTTCGGGGAGACCCCGACGCCGACCCGGTCGCTCGCCACCACGTCAGAGGTGGGCAGGGTGCCGTTCTTGAGGGCCTCGGTGGCCTTGTCCTGGCACTCCTGCTGCAGGTCCTCGGTGATCGGGCTGCCGTTGTTCCAGCACAGCGGGTCCGCGACGACCGAGGAGTTGCCGACCGCGAGGGTGGCACGGTGCGAGATGTGCTCGGTCTGGTCGGCGGCGATAGCGACGGAGGTGCCCACCGTGGCGGCGCCGACCACGACGACGGCGCCGAGGGCGGCGATGGCACGGGAATTGAGGCTCATGCGTCAGAATCTACCGGGCCTGGCCGATCACGCTACGCGGGGGTCGGCCACCGCGTGTTGCCGCGCCCCGCCGCACCGCCCGGTCAGGCCGCCCGGGGTGCCGTCGGGTGCCGCCGCAGGCCCACCCGGAAGAGCGAGCGGAACGTCCACAGCAGGACCAGGCCGACCACCGCGGCGGCGATCGACAGGCCCAGCTTCCCGTTCAGCGGCAGCAGGATGCCCACCGCGCCGCCGGCCACCCAGGACAGCTGCATCAGCGTCTCCGAGCGGGCGAAGGCCGAGGTCCGCACCGCCTCCGGGACGTCCCGCTGGATCAGCGCGTCCAGGGCCAGCTTGCCCAGCGAGGCCGCCATCCCGGCGACGCCCGCGACCAGAACCACCGTCACCACGCCGTACCAGAGCGCCGCGGCCGCCGTCGCGCAGGTCGCCAGCAGCAGCATAGCGGTGACCGTCGCCTCCGGGCTGCGGGTGCGCAGCCAGGAGCCGAGCACGGAGCCGAGCGCGTTGCCCGTGCCTGCCGCCAGCGCCAACAGGCCCAGCGCCACCGTCGGCTGCAGGCCGCCGATCGGCTCCTCCCGCAGCAGGAAGGCCAGGAACATCACCAGGAAGCCGACCAGCCACTTCATCGCCGACATCGCCCGCAGCGCCAGGATCACCGACGGGCCGACGGTGCGCAGCGAGGACTTGACGGGCGGGGGCCTGTGGTGGATCAGGTGCGAGCCCTCGCCGGGCACCTCGGCGTGCAGCACGGCGCGCTGCTCGCCCTTGGCGGAGTCCACCTCGTGCGGGAGGTGGAAGGCCATCAGGGTGCCGATCACGAACACCAGGAAGGCGCCGCGCAGCGGCCAGCCCGGGCCGATCAGGTGCAGCAGCCCGCCCACCGCGGCCGCCACGCCGGTGGCCAGCAGACCGGCCAGGGTGACCCGGGAGTTCGCCTTCACCAGGGAGAGCCGGCTCGGCAGCAGCCGGGGCACCACGACGCTGCGCACCACCCCGTACGCCTTGGACGCGACCAGCACGCCGAGCGCCTCCGGGTAGAGCGCGAGGCCGCCGCCGGCGACCACCCCGGCCATCGTCCAGGCCAGCACCGCGCGGGCCAGCATCGACATCGCCATGGCCGCCCGGCGGCCGTGCGGCAGGCGGTCCAGGAGCGGGCCGATCACCGGGGCCAGGACGGCGAACGGGGCCATCGTGATCAGCAGGTAGAGCGCCACCCGGCCGCGGGCCTCGCCGGTGGGCACCGAGAAGAAGATGGTGGAGGCCAGCGCGATGGTGATCAGCATGTCGCCGAAGGAGTTGAGCGCGTGCAGCTCGATCAGCTTGGCGAGCCCGGACTCGCCCGCGCCCTCGGCGGAGGTGGCCCGGCGGATCCGGCGGCCGGTGCCGTGCACCACCTTGCCGGTGCGGGAGCCGGCGGCGGAGGCGGTGCGGATCAGGAAGTGCCGGCGGGGCTCGGGGGCCTCCTCCTCCAGGTCCTCGTCGAGGGCGGCGAGGTGACGGGCGTGGGAGCCGTCGGTTCCGGGAGCGAGGGCGGGAGCGTCCTCGGGTGCGGCGGGCTTGACCGGGTCGGCCGGGTCGACCGGCGCTGCGGGCTTGACCGGCTTGACCGGCTTGACCGGCTTCACCAGGCTGACGCGTTCGACGGGCCCGCTGGGCTCGACGGCTTCGACGGACGCTTCGGCGCCGTCCGCCGACCGCGGTTCGCCCGCGCCGGGGACCGGCTGCTGTCGCGGCACGGCGTCCGCCTCGTCGGGGCTGCCGGCCTGCGAGGCGCGCAGTGCGTGCTGCGACGGGTTGTCGTCCGCCACAAGCCCATCCTGCCCCAGATTCGCCGCGCCGACGCGGGATTGCGGTCCGCTCGGCGCGGTCGCGGAGGGCTCGCCGGACGCCCGCGGAACGCCTGCGTCCGCCCCGGACTGTGCCGGGGCACCGACCGGCGGGTAGCCTGCCCAGGGTCCGCCCGTCGGGGCGCCGGGGCGCCGGCAGGCCGGGCGAGCGGCGCGGCCGGTACCCGAGGGGGCCTCCGGTCGCGCAGAATGGACGAGGGACTACCGAGCCGCGACGGAACAGGCAACACGCCGTGGGTGACAGAAGAACTGGGAGAGAATCGACGCCGTGAGTGCTGCGATGCGAAGCCGTACCCCCGACCGGCTCTGTGCCGAGGCCGTCGAACTCGCCCGCCAGGCAGCCGAGGAGGCCGTCGGTGCGGAGGCCGTCGGGCTGCACCTCCGCGTCCAGGCGGACGCCGACCGCGTCGTCACCCACACCTTCGAGTGCCTGGACGCGGCCTACCGCGGCTGGCACTGGGCGGTCACCGTCGCCCGCGCCCCGCGCGCCAAGAACGTCACCCTGGACGAGGTCGTGCTGCTGCCCGGCCCCGACGCCGTCCTCGCCCCCGAGTGGGTGCCGTGGAGCGAGCGGCTGCGCCCCGGCGACATGGGCCCCGGCGACCTGCTGCCGACCGGTGCCGACGACCTGCGGCTGGAGCCCGGCTGGAGCGGCGAGGACGAGCCCGCGCCGAACTCCGCGGTCGCCCTCGCGGACGACGAGGACCTGGTCGTCACCGACCCGCACATCCAGCCCGCCCCGGCCCGCGCCCAGATCAACGCCGTCGCCGAGGAGCTCGGCATGGGCCGCAGCCGGGTGCTCTCCCGGATGGGCCTGCACCTGGCCGCCGAGCGCTGGGAGAAGGCCCACGGCCCGCAGACCCCGATGGCGCAGGCCGCCCCGGCCTCGTGCGGGAGCTGCGGCTTCCTGATCCCGATCGGCGGCTCGCTCGGGCAGGCCTTCGGCGTGTGCGGCAACGAGTTCGGACCGGCCGACGGCCAGATCGTCTCCTTCGCGTACGGCTGCGGCGGGCACTCCGAGGCGGCCGTCATCCCGGCCCCGCCGGCGCCGTCCGAGCTGATCCTGGACGAGCTGGTGGTCGAGCCGCTGCAGCTCCACCCGGACCGCGCCTCCGGCTCGGTCGAGCCCGACGCCCCGGCCGAGGAGCTCGGCCACTCCTGAGCAGGCACGTCCGGCGGCCCGCCCACTCGACGAGTGGCGCGGGCCGTGGGCGTTCCGGCCCCGGTGCCGGGACCTCGGGTCGGGCCCCGGGCTCAGCGGCGGCCGAACAGGCCGCGCTTGGGCGGCACGGCGTCCTTCGGCGGGGTCGTCGGGCGGGGTGGCGGGGCGTCCTGCCCGCTGTGGAGCAGCTCGGCGACCGACACCCGGAAGTGGCGCCTCCAACCGCGGTGGTTGAGCTCGACCAGGAAGCTGCCGTCGGGCATCCCGAAGATCCGTCGCAGCGGCGGGCCGTCCGGCTCCGAGCCCTCGCGGGGGACGTACGTGCGGGCGGCTTCCTCCGCCAGCCCGACCGCCTGCTCCCGGCCCAGCGGGGCCTCCTGGGGAGGGGCCAACTGCCACCGGTAGGCGCCGTCCTCGTTGATCCGTCGGTCGCGCTCGATCAGGACGTACCAGGAACCGTCGGAGACCATGCGTCTTCCCCCCTCGCCAACCGGAACAGGGGCCTCAGCATAGGCAGCGGGCGCCCCTGGTCCGCCGGGGGCGCCGCGGCAGGGAAGAATGCCCTACGACGTACAGGTCGGCGGAAGGCGGCAGGTCCAGTGGAACCTCGGATCATCGGCAGCGGCACGGACGAGCACCTCGCGGACCCCTTCGGGAGCACCGCGCTGCGGCGGCGGGTGCTCGACGCCTGGGCCGCCTCGCCGGCCCGGTTCCGGGAGGACGCCAACGCCGAGGAGGAACTGGCGCTCGGCGGCTACCGGGACCGCCTGGTGGTCGAGTTGGCGCAGAACGCGGCCGACGCGGCGGTCCGCGCCGGGCACGGCCCCGGCCGCCTGCGGCTGACCCTCGCCGACGGTGTGCTCGCCGCCGCCAACACCGGCGCCCCGCTGGACGCGGCCGCCGTCGAGTCGCTGTCCACCCTGCGCGCCTCCTCCAAGCGCGGCGAGCAGCCCGCCGTCGGCCGCTTCGGCGTCGGCTTCGCCGCCGTCCTCGCGGTCACCGACGAGCCCGCCGTGCTCAGCGCCACCGGCGGGGTGCGCTGGTCGCTCGGCGAGGCCCGCTCGCTCGCCGAGGCGCAGCCCGCGCTGGTCGAGGAGCTGCGCCGCCGGGACGGCCACGTGCCGCTGCTGCGGCTGCCGTTCGCCGCCGAGGGGCCGGCCCCCGAGGGCTACGACACCGTGGTCGTCCTGCCGATGCGGGACGCCGCCGCCGAGGACCTGACCCGCCGCCTGCTGGCCGGGATCGACGACGCGCTGCTGCTCACCCTGCCCGGCCTCGCCGAGGTCGTGGTGGAGACCCCGGAGGGCACCCGGACGCTCACCCGGTCCGCCGCCGAGACCCGCCCGGACGGTGTCACCGAGGTGACCGTCACCGACGACGCGGGCGGCCGGCTGCGGCAGACGGTCTGGCAGACCGCCGGCGCCTCCGGCAGCCTCGACGCGGAGCTGCTCGTCGACCGGCCCACCGAGGAACGCGCCCGCCCGTACTGGACGGTGACCTGGGCTGTCCCGGTCGGCGCGGACGGCATCCCGCAGCAGCCCGGCATCGCCTCCGTGCTGCACGCCCCGACCCCCAGCGACGAGCCGATCGGGCTGCCCGCGCTGCTGATCGCCTCCTACCCGCTGGACTCCACCCGCCGGCACGTCGCGCCCGGACCGCTCGCCGACTTCCTCACCGAGCGCGCCGCCGACAGCTACGCGGACCTGCTGCGCGCCCGCGGCGCCGACCTCGGCTCGCTCGGCCTGGTACCCGGGCCGCTCGGCCAGGGCGCGCTGGACAACGCGCTGCGCGCGGCGGTGCTGTCCCGGCTGCCCGGCACGCCGTTCCTGCCGCACCCGGCCCCGGTCGAGGAGGGCACGCCCGCGCTGCGCCCCCGCGACGCGACCCTGCTGGAGGGAGCGGACGGCTCGGTGGTCGAGGCGCTCGCGCCGATCTTCCCCGGGCTGCTGCCGGCCGGCCTGGAGCGCCGCACCGAGCTGCGGGTGCTGAACGTGCGCCGGGTACCGCTGGCCGAGGTGGTGGACCAGCTCGGCGGCCTGGACCGCGAGCCCGGCTGGTGGCGCAACCTGTACGCGGCGCTCGGCGGCGCCGACCCGGAGGCGCTCGGCGCGCTGCCCGTGCCGCTCGCGGACGGCCGGACGGTCACCGGGCCGCGCCGCGTCCTGCTGCCCTCCGAGGACGCCGACTGGGCGGCCTTCCCCGGCTACCCCGAGTCGCTGGCCGCCGCGCTGGCCGCGCTCGACCTGCGGCTGGCCCACCCCCAGGCCGCCCACCCGCTGCTCGCCAAGCTCGGCGCGGGCACCGCCACCCCGGCCGGGGTCCTGGACACCCCCGAGGTGCGGGCCGCCGTCGCCCGCTCCTACGAGCTGGCCGAGGACGACCTGGATGCGGCGCTCGAACTCGCCGAAGCCGTCCTGGCGTTGGTGAAGGCCGCCGCCCCCGAGCCGGGCGAGCACCCCTGGCTGGCCCGGCTGGCGCTGCTCGACGACGAGGGCGAGCCGGCCCGCGCCGGCGAACTCGTGCTGCCCGGCAGCCCGTTCGCCGCGCTCGCCCGCGAGGAGGACGCCGGCTGGGTGGACGACGAGCTGCTGGAGCGCTGGGGACCCGAGGTGCTCGCCGCCGTCGGCGTGCTGGCGGACTTCGTGCTGGTGCGCGCCGAGGACGTGGTGCTCGACCCGGACGACCTGGAGCGGCTCGACCCCACCGTCCCCGCCGACCGGGCGGCCGGCGGCCACGCCACCGGCCTGCTGGACGAGGCGCCGGACGGGCTCGCCGAATGGGCCGAGGACGCGCTGGAGGCCCTGCAGGCCGACGAGGCGGTCGGCGTCCCGCCGGTGGCCGCCGAGCTGCTGGCCGTGCGCGACCTCGACCTGGTGGACGACGACGCCTGGCCCGAGGCGCTCGCCGCGCTGGCCCGGCCGCCGTACCGGGACGCCGTGGTCACCCCGGTGCGCACCCTGCTGCCGGACGGCTCGTACGCCGACCTGCCGCCGTACACCGCGTGGTGGCTGCGCGACCACCCGGTGCTGGACGGCCGCGAGCCCGCCGGGCTGCGCGCCGCTGGGGCCGACCCACTGCTGCGCGGCCTCTACGACGAGGCCCGCACCACCCTGGACGAGCAGTTCCTGCACGCGCTCGGGGTGCGCACCACGCTGGCCGCGCTGCTCGCCGAGCCGCACGGGCCGGACGAGGTGCTGGACCGGATGACCGACCCGGCCGCCGTCGTCGGGCACCGCCAACTGCACGGCCTCCACAGCGCGCTGGCCCGGGTCGAGCGCGAGCGGATCGAGGCGCTGGACGTGGTGCGGGCGCTGCCGCCGCTGGACCCGGACACCGGGCGCCGCCCCGCCCACACGGTGGTGGTGGACGCCACCGAGGCGGTCGTCGCGGACGCCCCCGACCTGGTCCAGCTGCTGCACCCGTACCCGCTGCTGCCGGTCGCCCCGGCGCTCGCGGCCGACCTCGCCGAGCGGCTGCACGTGTCGCTGGCCAGCGAGGTGGCCGGCGGCCGGGTGCTCTCCGAGGGCGTGCTGCACCGGGTCCCGGCCGTGGTGCGCGAGCTGCTGCCCGGCTGCCCGGTCGCGTACGAGGAGCACGAGGAGCTGCTGGTGGTCGGGCCGGACGGCGGCGAGGCCGCGGTGGACTGGCGCTGGGACACCGCAGCGGACGCCCCGGAGCCGCCGTACGACCCGGAGCTGGCCGAACCCGGCGACGAGGAGGACGAGTTCGAGGTCCCGCCGGTGCCCGGCCTGCTGCACGCCGCCACCCCGGAGGGCCTCGCGGCCGGTCTCGCCTGGTCGGTCGGCCAGTGGCACCGGCGCTTCGAGGTGCTGGCCGCCCTCAGCGAGCCCGACCGGGCCTACGAGCTCTCGGCAGCCCGCGACTTCGAGGGCTGAGCCTCAGGCCCTGCTCCGCCGGCGCTTGAGCCGGAGGTAGACGAGGACGGTGGTGGCCGACCAGACGGCCACCACCAGGGCCTTCCGGGCCGCCGGGATCCACGGCTGTGCGGGCGGCGTCAGCTCGCCGGCGTTCATCAGCCAGCCGCCGCCCAGCAGTGCCAGGACCGTCAGCCCGGCCGCGAGCAGGCCCGCCAGGAAGGCGGCGAAGGCCTCCACCTGCCCGTTCTCGCGCTCGGATTCCCCGTCCGTGTGAGCCATGTGTGCGTGGCACCCCCTCGGTGGTCACGCTATTCGTACCCATGCCGCTTCATGTAACGCCAGGTGATCTCCAGGGCGATGCCGCAGACCGCCGCGATGGCGACGCCGATCAGCGGGTCGCGGGTGCCGACCAGGGAGAGCTCGAAGAAGTCGGACAGCGGGGGGACCAGCAGGACCAGCGCGAACGCGCCGCCCATGGTGCCGATCAGCAGCAGGCGCCACCAGGTGTACGGGCGGGCGACGATGGCGAGGACCCACATGGCGATCAGGAACAGCGTCAGGGTGGCCACGCTGGTGTCGGCCTTGAGGTCGGTCGCGTGGTTGGCGCGGGCGAGCGCGTAGGCGACGAAGGTGCCCGTCCCGGCGATGGCGCCGCCGGGGATCGCGAGCCGCAGCACGCGCTTCACGAAGCCGGTGCGGGCCCGCTCGTTGTTGGGGGCGAGGGCGAGGAAGAAGGCCGGGATGCCGATGGTCAGCGAGGACAGCACGGTGGAGTGCCGGGGCAGGAACGGGTACGGCGAGTGGGTGAAGATCACCAGCAGTGCCAGGACCACCGAGTAGACCGTCTTCACCAGGAACAGCGACGCGACCCGCTCGATGTTGCCGATCACCCGGCGGCCCTCGGCGACCACCGAGGGCAGCGTCGCGAAGGAGTCGTTGAGCAGCACGATCTGGGCGACCGCCTTGGTGGCGTCGGAGCCGGTGCCCATCGCCACGCCGATGTCGGCGTCCTTGAGCGCCAGCACGTCGTTGACGCCGTCGCCGGTCATCGCCACGGTGTGGCCGCGTGACTGCAGGGCCCCGACCAGCAGCCGCTTCTGCTGCGGGGTGACCCGGCCGAAGACGCTGGTCCGGTCGGCGGTCTCGGCGAGCTCCTCGGGGTCGTCGGGCAGGGTGCGGGCGTCCAGTGGGTGGTCGGCGCCGGGCAGGCCCAGGTGGTCGGCCACCGCGCCGACCGAGACCGCCGCGTCGCCCGAGATGACCTTGGCCCGGACCCGCTGCCCCTCGAAGTACCGCAGGGTCTCGGCGGCGTCGTCGCGCAGCCGCTGCTGCAGCACCACCAGCGCGAGCGGGGTGAGGTCGGCGGCCGGGTCGGGGGAGTCCAGCGGGACGGGCGTGCGGCCCAGCAGCAGCACCCGCAGGCCCCGCGCGCCCAGCTCGTCCACCTCGGCCAGCGCCGGGTGCCCGGCGGGCAGCAGTACGTCGGGGGCGCCGAGCAGCCAGCTGGCCTCGCCGCCCTGCGGTTCCAGCAGCTGCACGCCGCTCCACTTGCGGGCGGAGGAGAAGGGCATCGCCTCGATCACCCGCCAGCCCTTGCGGCCCGAGGGGGCGCCCGGCGCGTCGCTGCCGTTGCCGCCGTCGCTGCCGCCGTCGCCGCGCCCGTACGCGTCGATGACGGCCTGCATGGACGGGTTGGGGCGGGCGTCGGCACCGGCCATCACGGCGAGTGCGTGCTTGATGGTGTCCTTGTCGACGGTGGCGGGTTCCCCGTTGGAGAGCACCCGCAGGTCGATGACGTCCATGCCGCCCTCGGTGAGGGTGCCGGTCTTGTCCAGGCAGACGGTGTCCACCCGGGCCAGGCCCTCGATCGCCGGGAGTTCCTGGACCAGGCACTGCTTGCGGCCGAGCCGGATCACGCCGATCGCGAAGGCCACCGAGGTCAGCAGCACCAGGCCCTCGGGGACCATCGGGACGATGCCGGCCACCATCCGCCGCACCGCCTCGCGCCAGTCCCGGCCCTCGACGGCCAGCTGGCTGATGATCAGGCCGATCGCGGTGGGGATCAGCAGGTAGGTGATGAACCGCAGGATGCTGTCGATGCCGCTGCGCAGCTCCGACTTGACCAGGGTGAACTTGCTGGCCTCCTCGGCGAGCTGCGCCGCGTAGGCCTCGCGGCCGACCTTGGTGGCGGTGAACGCGCCCGCGCCGGCCACCACGAAGCTGCCGGACATCACCTGGTCGCCGGGCTGCTTGAGGACGGGGTCGGGTTCGCCGGTGAGCAGCGACTCGTCGATCTCCAGGCCGTCCGCCTCGGTGACCTCGCCGTCCACGACGACCTTGTCGCCGATGCCGAGCAGCACGGTGTCGTCGAGGACGATCTCGGAGACGCCGATCTGCTGGACGGAGCCGTCCCGGCGGACCTGGGGGCGGGCCTCGCCGATCAGGGCGAGGCTGTCCAGGGTCTTCTTGGCGCGCAGTTCCTGGATGATGCCGATCGCCGTGTTGGCGACGATGACCAGGCCGAACAGGCCGTCCTGGATCGGTCCGACGATCAGGATGATCCCGAACATCACGCCGATGATCGCGTTGAAACGGGTGAAGACGTTGGCCCGGACGATCTCCCTGGTGGAGCGGCTGGAGCGCACCGGGACGTCGTTGACCTGCCCCTTCGCCACCCGCTCGGCCACCTCGGCGGCGCTCAGGCCGCCGCGCCGGCCGGGCAGCAGCCCGAGGGGGTGGGCTCCGTCCGGACGGTCCCCTTCGGTCGGCTGCTCTTCCGCCGGCTGCGCAGGCTGCGTCATGGCACCGACTCTACGGGTGCCTTATGTCCGATGCGTGCTACTAAAGGACCATCTCAGTCCGACTGGGTGGCCGGGTCCTGACCGTCGCCCTCGGCCACGCGCCCGGCCGCCTCGGCGGCGCGGCTACGGGCGATCGCGTCCCGCCGGGCGCGGCAGTACCAGAGGCCGATCAGGCCCAGCAGACCGCCGGAGAGGCAGATCCAGGGCCAGGTGCCGTGGCCGTGCTCGGAGAGCGTGCTCTGGAAGGGGAGTAGGGCGAGGAAGGCGACGAACCACACCACCGTGCCGCCGCCGACGATGGCGACGTCGTTGGCCTCCAGCGGAGGGGGCGAGGGGTGCAGCGGCGTCTTGGGCATGGGGCCTAGCGTACGGTGCTCGCGGTGATGGAGGCCCTGCGCGGGCCGTACGCGGGCTCCACGGGGGCTCTGTATCGGCCCCGCTCCGGCTCTACGCGCGAAGATAGCGCGTGTGCGATGTCGAAACCATACTTAATGGTCTGAGCCCGGCCACCGTCGCCCCGGGTGTCAACTCCCCTCCTCAGCTCCCCCACAGAGGACGCACGCATGCCTGTGGTCCAGCCGACCACCGAGTCGCCCGAACCCGCCGACGCCGCGCCCGAGCCCCCCACCGGCGCGGTCGACCGCTATTTCCGGATCAGCGAGCGCGGCTCCACCCTGTCGCGTGAGATCCGCGGCGGTGTCGCCACCTTCTTCACCATGGCGTACATCCTGGTGCTGAACCCGATCATCCTGGCCAGCGCCACGGACATGACCGGGGCTCACCTGGACAGCGCCCAGCTGGTCACCGCCACCGCCCTCACCGCGGGTCTCACCACCCTGCTGATGGGCGTGATCGGCAACGTCCCGATCGGTCTGGCCGCCGGCCTCGGCGTCAACACCATCGTGGCGCTCCAGCTCGCCCCGAAGATGACCTGGCCGGACGCCATGGGCATGGTCGTGCTGGCCGGATTCGCGATCATGCTGCTGGTGGCCACCGGTCTGCGCGAGCGGGTCATGAACGCCGTCCCGCTCGGCCTGCGCAAGGCCATCGCGATCGGCATCGGCCTGTTCATCACCCTCGTCGGCCTGGTCGACTCCGGCTTCGTCAGCCGCATCCCGGACGCCGCGCACACCACCGTCCCGCTGCAACTCGGCGGCAACGGGCACCTGCTCGGCTTCCCGGTGCTGGTCTTCGTCGTCGGCCTGCTGCTCACCCTGATCCTGGTGATCCGCAAGGTGCCCGGCGCGATCCTGATCAGCATCGCGGTCTCCACCGCGCTCGCCGTGATGATCGACAAGGTGGTCGACATCCCGGCGCTCAAGTGGGGTCTCACCGTCCCGACCTGGCCGGGCAACCCGGTCGCCGCCCCGGACTTCGGGCTGGTCGGCAAGGTCAGCCTGTTCGGCGGCTTCGAGAAGGTCGGCGTCCTGACCGGCGTGCTGTTCGTCTTCACCGTGCTGATGTCGTGCTTCTTCGACGCGATGGGCACCATCCTCGGCGTGGCCGACGAGGCCCACCTGCTGGACGAGAAGGGCGACCTGCCCGGCATCAACCGGATCCTGATGGTCGACGGCATCGCCACCGCGGCCGGCGGCGCCACCTCCTCCTCCGCCAACACCTGCTTCGTCGAGTCCACCGCGGGCGTCGGCGAGGGCGCCCGGACGGGCTTCGCCTCGATCGTCACCGGCCTGCTCTTCGTGGTGGCGCTCTTCCTCACCCCGCTCGCCACCATGGTCCCCGCCCAGGCCGCCACCCCGGCGCTGGTCACGGTCGGCTTCCTGATCCTGGCCAACTCGGTCAAGGAGATCGACTGGGCCGACTACACGATCGCGATCCCGGCCTTCCTGACCATCGTGATGATGCCGTTCACCTACAGCATCACCAACGGCATCGGCTTCGGCTTCATCGCCTTCTGCGTCCTGCGGCTCGCCGCCGGCCGCGGCCGCGGCGTCCCGGCGCCGCTCTACGCGGTCGCGGCGGTGTTCGCCTTCTACTACCTGATGCCGGCCTTCGGCCTGCTCTGACACCGCACACCCCGCGGCCCCGCACCCACCCGGGTGCGGGGCTTCGGCGTTTCCGGGGGCGGGCGCGGTGCCGGGACCTGGGGGCGGGCGCGGTGCCGGGACCCGGGGCGGGTCAGTGGACGCAGAACTCGTTGCCCTCGGGGTCCTGCATGACGGTCCACTCGCCGCCGGGCTCCTTGACGTCCCGCAGGACGGTGGCGCCGAGGGCTTCGAGGCGGGTGACGGTGGCGGCGCGGTTGCCCGGGCCGGGGTGGACGTCCAGGTGCAGGCGGTTCTTCGCCTGCTTGGACTCGGGGACGGCCTGGAAGAGGATGCGGCGGCCGAGGCCGGTGTCCGAGGCGGGGTCGAACGGGTCCTCGGGGTGGCGGACGGCGGCCAGGGCACGCCAGGCGGGGTGGCCGTCCACCTCGGTGGTGGCGTCGGGGCCGACCGCGCCGGCTTCGAGCAGGCGGGCGACCAGCGGGCCGTGGTCCTCCAGCGCGTACTCCAGGGCGGCGGCCCAGAAGGAGGCCTGGCGGTGCGGGTCGGTGCAGTCGATGACGAGCTTCCAGTGCAGCGGCATGTAACCGTTTATATCGGTTACGAGGCCGGCCGGGCAATCACCGATTGTCGGAAGGTGTCAAAAAGGCGCCTGTGTAGGCCAGTTGGCGGCGGGAATACTGGCTGGACGGAGAAGGGGGAGGGGACTCGACCGATGGTGCAACAGGATCCGCCCGGGGGAGTCGAGGCGCAGCTGCTGCCGGAGCTGTTCTGGACGGCGGACAAGGCCTCGCTGGACGGGCAGCGCGGGACGCTGCGCTGGTACCGCGGCCTCATCGCGATGCTGGTGGTCGCCGCGCTGATCGGGTCGTTCCCCGGCCCGGACCGCAAGGGCGACTTCGACGTGTGGCCGCTGTTCTCGGTGGCCGCCTTCGTGGTGGCCGGCTACTTCTGGTCCCGGTTGCGCCGCAGCAACCCGCAGGGCCGCTGGTACGAGGCGCGGGCGGCGGCCGAGTCGGTCAAGACGCTGGCCTGGAAGTACACCGTCCGGGCCCGTCCGTTCGACGGCGAGGCCGAGTCCGCGGACGTGGACCGCGGCTACCTGCTGCAGCTCGAGGACGTGCTGCGGGCCTTCGAGGACCCGGAGATCGTGCCGCCCGACACCGTCGCCGAGATCACCCCGGAGATGCGCCGGCTGCGCGCCGAGAGCCTGACCGCCCGGCGCACCCTCTACCTGCGCACCCGGGTCGAGGGGCAGCGCACCTGGTACCGCTCCCGGGCCGAGGCCTGCGACTCGCAGGCGGTCTCCTGGGGGCTCGGCATCGCGGTGCTGATCATCCTCGGCGCGGCGGCCGCCATCGCCCAGTCCACCGGCGCGCTGCAGGTGCACGTCTTCGGTGCCAGCTCGGCCGCGGCCGCGGCGATCATCGCCTGGACGCAGCTCAAGCAGCTCCGCCCGCTGGCCGCCGCCTACCAGCTGGCCGCGCGCGAGCTGGAGAACGTCGGCAACCAGCTCTCCGACCTGGACCTCAGGGCGCCGGACGCCGAGGCGCGCTGGGCCCGGCTGGCCGCCGAGGCGGAGGACGCCGTCTCCCGCGAGCACACCACCTGGCGGGCCCGGCGGGCGTTCCCCCGGTAGTCCGGACGGGGCCGGGCCGGTCGGCCGAGGGCGTCGAAGGGCTTCGGCGCCAGTCCGGCTCGGAGAAGGGACTGGGGAGATACCGCGAAGCGCGGACCACGCCGGGGCCACAGGTGTGCGGGATGCGTGAGGGTAGAGCGCCGAGGTACGGACCGTAATCATTACGTGTCCATGCCCTGGTTTCATCGCCTCCGCGCGACCCCTGTACTGCCGGAGGCTCCCCTTGCGCATTCTCCTGATCGCCAGTGCGTTCAACAGCCTGACCCAGCGCGTCCACACCGAGCTGCGCGAGCGCGGCCACCAGGTCGCCGTCCAACTCGCCCTCGGCGAGGACCAGATGAGGGCAGGGGTGGAACGCACCGACCCCGAACTGATCATCTGCCCGATGCTCACCAAAGCCGTCCCGCAGGACATCTGGTCCAGCCGGACCGTCCTGATCGTGCACCCGGGGCCCGTCGGCGACCGCGGCCCGTCCTCGCTCGACTGGGCGATCACCGAGGGCGTCGAGCGCTGGGGCGTCACCGTGCTGCAGGCCGTCGAGGAGATGGACGCCGGGGACATCTGGGCGTCCGTCGAGTTCGCCGTCCCCGGCTCCGGTCCCGGCTCCGCTCCGGGCTCCGGCTGCGGCAAGAGCGAGCTGTACCGGGGCGAGGTCGCCGACGCCGCCGTGGAGGCCGTCCTGCTGGCCGTCCAACGGTACGAGGGCGGGCTGTTCACCCCCGAACCGCTGGACTACGCCCGCCCGGACGTCCGCGGCGAGCTGCGGCCCCTGCTGCGCCAGGAGACGCGCCGGATCGACTGGGAGCACGACGACACCGCCACCGTGCTGCGCAAGCTGCGCGCCGCCGACTCCCAGCCCGGCGTGCTGGACGAGCTGTACGGGCGCGAGTTCTTCCTGCACGGCGGCCACCCCGAGGACGTGCTGCGCGGCCCGGTGCCCGGCGCCGTGCTGGCCACCCGGGACGGCGCGATCTGCCGGGCCACCGTGGACGGCGCGGTGTGGATCCCGCAGCTGCGCCCGCGCCGCACCCCCGGCGGGCCGGCCACCTTCAAGCTGCCGGCCGCGACGGTGCTCGCCGACGAGCTGCACCGGGTCCGCGAGGTGCCGGTGAGCCCGGCGGCGGCCGCCCGTCGCGACACCTGGTCGGAGCTGCGCTACCGCGAGGAGGGCGAGGTCGGCTACCTCGAATTCGCCTACCAGGGCGGGGCGATGAGCACCGAGCAGTGCCGCCGGCTGCTCGCCGCCTACCGCGAGGCGGCGGACCGGCCCACCTCGGTGCTGGTGCTCGGCGCGCCGCGGGACTTCTACTCCAACGGGATCCAGCTCAACGTCATCGAGGGCGCGGCCTTCCCGGCGCTGGAGTCCTGGGAGAACATCAACGCCATGGACGACGTCGTCGAGGCCGTCCTCACCACGACGGACAAGCTGACCGTCGCGGCCCTCGCCGGGAACGCCGCGGCGGGCGGGCTGATGATGGCGCTCGCCGCCGACGAGGTGTGGTGCCGCGACTCGGCGGTGCTCAACCCGCACTACCGCCTGATGGGCCTGTACGGCTCCGAGTACTGGACGTACACCCTGCCGAACCGGGTGGGCGCCGCGCAGGCCGAGCGGCTCACCATGGAGGCGCTGCCGGTCGGCGCCGAACACGCGCGCCGGATCGGCCTGGTGGACCGTACGGCCGGCGGGGACGCGGCGGAGTTCCGCCGCTGGGTGGCCCGGGAGGCGGCCCACCTCGCCGCCTCGCCGGAGCTCACCGGACGGCTGGTGGACAAGAAGCGCCGCCGCGCCGCCGACGAGGAGGCGAAGCCGCTGGCCGAGTACCGGGCGGAGGAACTGCGACGGATGCACGCCAACTTCTACCGGGCGAGCGAGCCGTACCACGGGCTGCGGCGGAACTTCGTGCGCAAGGTCTGCCCGGTGGCCACGCCGGAGCACCTGACCGGGCTGCTCGGGCGCCCCGAGTAGCGCATCGGCCCGGGAACACGTGACGACGTCCGGCCGGGTCCCCCGCCCCGGCCGGACGTCGTCACGTGTTCCCGCGTGCGCTTGTTCGGCGGACCCTAGCGCCGGGCGCCGGCCCCGCCGAGGTGCTGCCGCCTGGGCTCCCGCTGCTGCGGGACGCGGGGCGCCCGCGGGGGCAGCGGGGCGGCCGGACCGGCCAGCAGGGGCTGCGAGTCGGGGCGGCTGGGCGAGACGGCGAAGGCCAGCGAGCCGAAGAAGACGTAGCAGCCGAGCCCGACCCCGAGCGGGAAGATGAACTGCAGCGCCATCACGCCGCCCTGGGTGGGGTGTGACAAGTCCACCTGAACGGACAGCGCCGCCATGCCCGTGTAGTGCATCGCGCAGACCGCGACGCCCATCACCGGCGCCGCCGCCAGCACGGCGAGCGTGCCCCGGATGTTCAGCGCGGCCCAGAGCGCGGCCGTCGCCGCGAACACCGCGATGCCGATCGAGATCCCCACCGTGGTGTGGTCGTAGCCGAGCCGGCCGGGCAGGACCATCGCGGCCATGCCCAGGTAGTGCATCGCGGCGACCCCGAGACCGGTGGTCACCCCGCCGACCAGCAGCGCCAGGGTGGGCCGCCGGCGCCAGTACCCGACGGTGAACAGCCCGACGCCGACGAAGGCGACGGCGACCAGCAGGCTGAGCACGGTCAGTCCGGGCTGGTAGCTGATCTCGACGCCGGTCACCGAGAAGCCGAGCATCGCGATGAAGTGCATGGACCAGATCCCGGCGCCGAGTGAGGTCGACGCGAAGAGCAGCCACACGGCCCGGGTGCGGCCCTTGGAGACGAGCGCCCAGCGGGCGCTGCGCAGGGCCACGAAGGAGCCGAGGCAGGCGACGAAGTACGAGACCGCCGGTGTCACCCAGCCGTGGTCGGCATGGTGGATCGCACCCAATTGAACTCCCTGGACTGGGGGTTGAGGGCGCCAGGGCTCGGGCGGACGCGGTGGGCCGGGGCCGGCCGGGGAAGGCGCGCGGCACGACGGGCGCGCAACGGGAACGGGGTCCGCCGAGGGGAGACCTGGCGTGCGGTGCCCCTGACAACTGGGGAGAGTAACCTCTACCCGGCGGTCGCACAACGTTCGTGTTTTTCGTGAAGTCCCAGGTCAGGATGGTCCTTTACGGTGCCTACATGATCTTGGCACCAATCCCTGACACCGCCTGCGCACGGCCCCCGGGCCCGTTCGCCCCTTACTCCAGCGGTGCTAGCCCGAACGGGTGGCCGGCCGGGTCGATCAGCACCTTGAGCGTGCGCCCGTGCTGGTACTCGGGCTCGGTCGCACCGAGCGCGAGGGCCTTCGCGGTGGACTCCTCCAGGTCGTCCACGTAGAAGTCGAGGTGGAAGTGCTTGCTCCCGTCCGGCTCCGTCCACGGCTCCGGCCGGTACCCCTTCACCCGCCCGAAGCCCAGCGGGCTGCCGCCCTCCGGGTTGTCCAGGATCGCGAAGTTCTCGTCCACGTGGCGGGTCTCCCAGCCCAGCAGCTCGCCGTAGAAGGACGCGAGCGCGACCGGGTCGGCGCAGTCGATGGTGACCATGGCGAGCCGGGCGAAGCCGGTGTCGCCCTGCCCGGGCTGCCCGGACTGCACGGGCGGCGCGGACTGCTCGGAGACGAGGTCGGACATGACTGGTCGGCCCTTCTGGGAGACGAGACCTGAGGCCCATGACCAATATGGCACCGGCCAGATGCTCCGGCGCGGTGGCGGGATCCAATTTTCCTTAGCGAGAGTAATGACGTAAGCTAAAGAGATGCCCGAGATGTCCGAGCAGGACCTCGCAGCGATCAGTCAGCTGCGGTCGTCCACGATGCGCCTCTCCCGACGACTCAAACACCAGCGGGTGGAGGAGTCGCTCAGCCCCACCGAGATGGGGGTGCTGGGCACCCTCGCCCGGTGCGGGAAGGCGACGCCGGGTGAGCTCGCCCGGAAGGAGCACGTGCAGCCTCCTTCGATGACCAGGATCGTCGCGATGCTGGAGGAGAAGGGGCTGGTGCGGCGGGAGCCGCACCCCGAGGACCGCCGACAGGTGGTCGTCAGCAGCACCGAGCAGGCCGAGACGATCCTCGCGGAGAGTCGCCGGCGCCGGAACGTCTGGCTCGCCGAGCTCGCCCAAGGGCTCGACGAGGAGGAATGGGCCGTCCTCCGGGAGGCCGCGCCCGTGCTGTACAAGCTCGCACACCTGTAGCACGCACCGCTTCGGCTCGTACGCCTCGAGGCACACCGACTCCGGCCCGCCGGCCGGGAGAAGAAGGAGTACCGCATCACCGCAGGACCGACCACCGACACCAGGAGCGCGACGGCCACCGCCATGGCCGTCGCGCCGCGAGGGGAGACCACCGTGACACCGCCGGCCGCAGCCAGCGCCGCCGCCATCCGTACCGACGAGCCGACCACCGACCCCGCCGCGGCGAGCGCCGCGGCCGCCGACGCCCAGGCACCCGCTCCCACGGGGCTGCCCGGCAGCGGCGACGACGACCCCGACGAACGCACCGCGGCGGACGACCCCGCCGCTCCCGGCCACAGCCACGTGGCCACGTCTCCCACAGGCGCCCGGTTCACCAGGCCCGGGGGGATGTTCTCCTCCCTGTGCGTTCGCAACTACCGCTACTACTTCGCCGGCCAGGTGGTGTCCAACACCGGCACCTGGATGCAGCGGATCGCCCAGGACTGGCTGGTGCTCAGCCTTACCGGCAGCCCGCTCGCGGTCGGCATCACCACGGCCATGCAGTTCCTGCCGATGCTGCTGCTCGGCCTCTTCGGCGGCGTGCTCGCCGACCGGATGCCCAAGCGCCGGCTGCTGATCCACACCCAGGGCGCGATGGGCCTGCTCGCCGCGGGCCTCGCCGTGCTGACCATCGGCGCAGTGGTGACGCCGTACTACGTGTACGCCTTCGCGCTGCTGCTCGGCCTGGTCACCGTGGTGGACAACCCGACCCGGCAGGCCTTCGTCTCCGAGATGGTCGGACCCAAGGATCTCGCCAACGCGGTCAGCCTGAACGCCGCCAACTTCCAGACCGCCCGCCTGGTCGGCCCCGCCGTCGCGGGTCTGCTGATCGCGGCGGTGGGCAGCGGCTGGGCCTTCGCCGTCAACGCGCTGTCCTTCGCCGCCGTGATCGCCGGACTGCTGGCGATGCGGGAGAGCGAACTGCGCCCGACCGAGCCGATCGCCCGCGAGAAGGGGCAGCTGCGGGAGGGCCTGCGGTACGTGAAGGAGCGGCCCGAGCTGCTCTGGCCGATGGTGCTGGCCGGGTTCATCGGGACCTTCGGCTTCAACTTCCCGACGCTGCTCTCCGGTTTCGCCTACGACACCTTCAAGGTGGGTGCCGGCCAGTACGGCCTGCTGAACAGCGCGATGGCGGTCGGCTCGCTGGCCGGTGCGCTGCTCGCCGCCCGCCGGGGCGCGCCGCGGCTGCGCGGGCTGGTCGGCGCGGCGCTGGCCTTCGGTGCGCTGGAGGTGGTCGCGGCCTTCGCGCCCGACTACTGGACCTTCGCGCTGCTGCTGATGCTGATCGGGGTGTTCGGGCTGAGCTTCAACACCTCGGTCAACTCCTCGCTGCAGCTGGCCACCGACCCCGAGGTGCGCGGCCGGGTGATGGGCCTGCTGGTGCTGGTCTTCACCGGCGGCACGCCGATCGGCGCCCCGATCGTCGGCTGGGTGACCGCCTCGTACGGGCCCCGGCTCGGCCTGCTGGCCTGCGGGCTGGTGTCCGCGCTGGCGGCCGGTACGGTCGGCCTGGTGCTGGCCCGCAGCGCGGACCTGCGGGTGCGCTTCGACCTGCACCCGGGCCGAGGCGGCCGGGTGGTGGCCTTCGTGCCGCGGACCGTCGCGACGCGCAAGTCCGAGCTGGCCGCCGCCTGCTGACGTTCAGTCAGGTTCGTTGGTGAGACGTCCGACCCCCCGAGGGCTCTCCTCGGGGGGGTCGTGGCATCAGAGCCGGATGGCGAGGACCTGCCCGGGCCAGACGTCGTCCGGCCGCTTGACCTCGAAGCTCTCGGTCTCGGTGAAGCCGAGCGCCCGGTACTGGGCGACCAGCTTGCGGTCGGCGCCGCCGTAGCAGTCCACCCGCAGCAGGCCGATGCCGCGCCGGCGGGCCTCCTCGACCGCGTCGGCGATCAGCGCGGCGCCGATCCCCGTGCCCTTGCGGGTGCGGTCGGTGACCAGGTTGCGGACGTACAGCTCGCGCTCGTCCACGGTGGGGATGTACTTCCCGCAGTCCTCGGACAGCACGCAGGAGCCGACCGTGCGGCCCTCCTCGTCCACGGCGAGGCGGATCAGGAACGGCTCGGTGGCGTACTGCTCGATGTGCTCGACCCGGGCCGGGACGGTGCTGAACGGCTGGTCGCCCCACTGGCCGGTGCGGCCCCGGGCGGCCAGCCAGGCGACGGCGCCGTCGAGCAGGGCGAGGATCTCGGGGATGGACTCGGGGCCGCCGGTGCGGATCGTCAGGCCGCTCTTCATGCCGCTGGAATCGATCATGGACCCGTTCTAGCGGAAACGGCGGTGCGCGGGAAGATGGGCGTATGAGGTTGTTCGTGGCCGTGCTCCCACCGGTCGCGGCGCTGCAGGGGCTCGCCGACGCCGTGGCGCCGGTGCGCGGGCTGCCCGGGGCGGACCGGCTTCGCTGGACCACCGCCGAGGGCTGGCACCTGACCCTGGTCTTCCTCGGCGAGGTGGCGCCGGACAGGCTGCCGGAGCTGGAGGCCGGGCTGGCGGAGGTGGCCGAGGTGCACCCGGTGCACCGGCTGCGGATCGCGGGCGCCGGCCGGTTCGGCGACCGGGTGCTCTGGGCCGGGCTGGAGGGGCAGACCTGGGCCCTGCGCCGGCTCGCGGAGGCCGTCAACGAGGCCACCGAGGAGGTGGTCGGCGAGGTCGACGCCTTCCAGTTCCACCCGCACCTGACCCTGGCCCGCGCTGGCTCCCACCGGGGCCACCGGCGCGCCGTCCTGCGGGTCGCCGCGGCCGAGCTGGACGGCCTGGCGGCAGCCCTGGCCGAGTACCGCGGGCCGGAGTGGGAGGCGAGCGAGCTGCACCTGATGCGCAGCGAGCAGGACGGCGGCCGTTCGCACTACACCTCGCTGGGCGCCTGGCCGCTGGCCGACTGGAGCTGAGACCTCGGGTCGGCTCCGGTGTGAGGCGGAGGTACGCTCGTTGACCGTGGATCCCAAGACTCGTATGCGCATCGTCTCCGGCACCCTGGTGCTGCTGCTGGTCGTCGTGCTGATCAGCTCACTGGTGAGCCGGTAGACCGGAAACGGCCGTGAGGGCCACCACCCGGGTGGGTGGTGGCCCTCACGCACGCCTCGGGGGCAGGTGATCAGAGCTGCTCGACCACGTAGTCGATGCAGTGGGTGAGCGCCTCGACGTCCGCCGGGTCGATCGCCGGGAACATCGCGATGCGCAGCTGGTTGCGGCCCAGCTTGCGGTACGGCTCGGTGTCCACGATGCCGTTGGCACGCAGTGCCTTGGCGACCGCGGCGGCGTCCACCGACTCGTCGAAGTCGATGGTGCCGACCACCTGGGAGCGCTCGGCCGGGTTCGCCACGAAGGGGGTGGCGAAGGAGGACTTCTCGGCCCAGGCGTACAGCCGGGACGAGGAGTCGGCGGTGCGGGCGACGGCCCAGTCCAGCCCGCCGTTGCCGTTCAGCCACTCCAGCTGGTCGGCCAGCAGGAAGAGCGTGGAGATCGACGGGGTGTTGTACGTCTGGTCCTTCGACGAGTTGTCGATGGCCGTCGGCAGCGAGAAGAACGGCGGGATGTAACGGCCGGAGGCGGCGATCTCGGCGGCGCGCTCCAGGGCGGCCGGGGAGAAGGTGGCCAGCCACAGGCCGCCCTCGGAGGCGAAGGACTTCTGCGGGGCGAAGTAGTAGACGTCGGTCTCGGTGATGTCGACCGGCAGGCCGCCGGCGCCAGAGGTGGCGTCCACCAGGACCAGCGAGCCCTCGTCCGCGCCGACCGGGCGCTTGATCGGCATCGCGACGCCGGTCGAGGTCTCGTTGTGGGTGAGCCCGTATACGTCCACGCCGGCCTCGGCGACCGGCAGCGGGTGGGTGCCCGGGGCGGTCTTGATCACGCTCGGCTCGGCGAGCCACGGGGCGGCCTTGACCGAGGAGCCGAACTTCGAGGAGAACTCGCCGAAGTCCAGGTGCTGGGACTTCTCCCGCACCAGGCCGAAGGCGGCGATGTCCCAGAAGGCGGTGGAGCCGCCGTTGCCGAGGACGACCTGGTACTCGTCGGGCAGCGAGAAGAGGCTGCTCACGCCCTCGCGTACGCGCTTGACCAGGTTCTTGACCGGGGCCTGGCGGTGCGAGGTGCCGAGCAGGGAGGTCTGGGTGGCGGCGAGGGCACTCAGGGCCTCGGGGCGCACCTTGGACGGTCCGCAGCCGAAACGGCCGTCTGCGGGCTTGATGTCAGCGGGGATCTGGATCTGAGCCACGCGCGCAGCCTACCGGCCGGGAGCCGGGCGGGGGTATGGTTGTCCGCCCGCTGAGACTGTGATCTTGACTGCTCGTAGACACCGACAGCGGGCCCGGCCGAGGCCGGACCCGCTGCTCAGGGGCACTGTTCGGACGGTCGTCCGGGATCGTCAGTGGGCGATGGCGTCCCAGCCCTCGATCTCCTCGGGGCGGCGCGGGCCGGGGCCCACGTAGCGCGCGGAGGGGCGCACGAGCCGCCCCGTGCGCTTCTGCTCCAGGATGTGCGCCGACCAGCCGGCGGTGCGGGCGCAGGTGAACATCGAGGTGAACATGTGCGCCGGGACCTCGGCGAAGTCCAGCATGATCGCGGCCCAGAACTCGACGTTGGTGGCCAGCACGCGGTCGGGGCGGCGGTTGTGCAGCTCCTCCAGGGCGGCCTTCTCCAGCGCCTCGGCGACCTCGAAGCGCGGCGCGCCGAGCTCCTTGGCGGTGCGGCGCAGCACGCGGGCGCGCGGGTCCTCGGCGCGGTAGACGCGGTGGCCGAAGCCCATCAGGCGCTCGCCCTTGTCCAGGGCGTTCTTGACCCACGCGGTCGCGTCGCCGGTGCGCTCGATCTCCTCGATCATGCCGAGCACGCGGGAGGGGGCGCCGCCGTGCAGCGGGCCGGACATCGCGCCGACGGCGCCGGAGAGGGCGGCCGCGACGTCGGCGCCGGTGGAGGCGATGACCCGGGCGGTGAAGGTGGAGGCGTTCATGCCGTGCTCGGCGGCCGAGGTCCAGTAGGCGTCGACGGCCTTGACGTGCTTCGGGTCCGGCTCGCCGCGCCAGCGGATCATGAACCGCTCGACGACCGTCTCGGCCTTGTCGATCTCGCTCTGCGGGACCATCGGCAGGCCCTGGCCGCGGGCCGACTGGGCGACGTAGGACAGGGCCATCACGGCGGCGCGGGCGAGGTCGTCGCGGGCCTGCTCGGCGGAGATGTCCAGCAGCGGCTTGAGGCCCCAGACCGGGGCGAGCATGGCGAGCGCGGACTGCACGTCGACCCGGATGTCGCCGGAGTGCACCGGGATCGGGAACGGCTCGGCGGCCGGCAGGCCGGGGTTGAACTTGCCGTCGACCAGCAGGCCCCAGACGTGCCCGAAGGAGACGTTGCCGACCAGGTCGTCGATGTCGACACCGCGGTACCGCAGGGCGCCGCCTTCACGGTCGGGCTCGGCGATCTCGCTCTCGAACGCGACGACTCCCTCAAGCCCGGGTACGAAATCGGACATGCGACGGCTCCTTCAGTTCTTTGATCGGCGCTCCGCCGTGGTGGGGCGGCGCGCCAGTGACCGAATCGTGGTTGGCACTCGGTGCCAGAGTGACAGGCACGGGGTGCATTGCGCCATACACCACCGTGGTGATGTTTGCCGCTGACCCGCTTGACTTTTCCGTCGGGGGTCGGTCGTGCCCGGGAGAGTCCCGGAACCAAACGCCAGGTTCCGGACAATTTCCCGTACGACGGACGGCCAAGCGGTGGCGAGTCACCTTATCTCCCACCGCGGTTTGTCCGGAGGTAGCGGTGCCGGTTGCTTGTCGTACGGGATGATGTTGGCGTGCAGACCCCGGAACGCGCCCAGTCGACGCCCCCGAGCCCCGCCACCCGGACCCCGGTCACCGAGGCCCGCCCCGGGCCGGACCTCACCGTGATGCGCAAGCACTACACCCATGAGGGCCTGGTCGAGGAGCAGCTCGCGCCCGAGCCGATCGGCCAGTTCACCCGCTGGTTCCACGAGGCGGACGACGCCGGGGTGGTGGAGCCCAACGCGATGGTGCTCTCCACCGCCGACGCCGAGGGGCGGCCCAGCTCGCGCACCGTCCTGCTCAAGGGCTACGACACGCGGGGCTTTGTCTTCTTCACCAACTACGGTTCCCGCAAGGGCTCCGAGCTCGCCGCCAACCCGCACGCCGCCCTGCTGTTCCCGTGGATCGCGCTGGCCCGCCAGGTGATCGTCCGGGGCCGGGTGGAGAAGGTCGGCCGCGACGAGACCGCCGCCTACTTCCGCACCCGCCCGCACGGCTCCCAGCTCGGGGCCTGGGCCAGCGAGCAGTCCAGCCCGGTCGGCGGGCGCGAGGTCCTCGAACAGCGCTACGCCGAACTGGAACGCCGCTACCCGGAGGGCGAGGGCGTGCCCGTCCCGCCGTTCTGGGGCGGGTACCGGGTGGTCCCGGAGAGCGTCGAGTTCTGGCAGGGCCGCGAGAACCGCCTGCACGACCGCCTCCACTACTTCGCCGACCCGTCCAGCCCGACGGGCTGGCGGGTGGAGCGGCTCTGCCCGTGAGGGCGGCGGGTGCCCCGTGGGCCGACCGGGTCGGCCCGGGCGCGGCGTCCGCGGAAGCTGACTGAGCGTCATGCCTCGGGTGTAGGATGCCCGTCGCGGACCTGGGTCGATGCGTTTCCGGCCAGCTACGCGCTGTGCCGACACGATCGAGTGAGGGACTGATGGGCGTCACCGGTGCGGAAACCGCCGCTGGACTCGGCTCTGACCTGGTCGACGTCGCCGCCCTGCCGCTCGAGGAGCTCGACGCCCTGCCCGACACCGTCCTCGGCGACCTGCTGCGCCGGGTGGTCGCGGACGCCCTGACCCCCGGCGCGGAGCCGATCGCCAAGTTCCAGTCCTCGCTCGACCTGTAGCGCGATCCCCGCCCGCGAGCCGCTTCGGCGCGCCCGCGCCCCCGCCGGCGCGCCCCCGGGCGCCGGAGTGCTCCCGTCCCAGGTCGTGCGCCTGACCACCGGCTAAACCCCCCGAGGCGGCCGAATCCGCCAACTCACCAGCGGGGCCGGTGGAGTTCACGACATGCTGGGGTATGAAACCAGCGCCGTCGCGGTACCGCCGGGCGCGGGTCGCGGCACCGTCGGGCACGGGGGGACCAGGTGATGGAGCAGGAACAGCAGCGGCCGTACTTCTTCTTCAGCTACGCGCGTCGTGACTACGAGGCCGAGGACGCCTTCGTCAACCAGTTCTTCAACGACCTGCGCGACGAACTCGGCCGGCTCGTCGGTACGGGCGTCCGCGTCGAGGAACTGGCCTACCGCGACACCGAGCAGCTGCGGCTCGGCGACGACTGGGCCGAACGGCTGGCGACGATGCTGGGCCGCAGCCGGACCATGATCGCGCTCTACTCCCCGGCCTACTTCACCAGCCTGTACTGCGGCAAGGAGTGGACCGCCTTCCGCGGCCGGGTCCGCCGCCACCACGAGGACACGGGGGAGCTCGTCCCGGCACTGATCCCGGTGCTCTGGGAGCCCGTCGTGCCCGGCGACCTGGCCGACGAGGTGACGAAGATCCAGTGGGCCCAGCCGGACATGGGCGAGGCCTACGCCCGGCACGGCCTGCGGGCCCTGCTGCGCACCGCGCAGAGCGGGGCGTACGAGCAGGTCGTCCGGGTGGTCGCCGAGCGGGTCCGGGACGCGGCCGCGCGGCGGCTCGGCGAGCTGCCCGAGTTCGACCTCGGTGCGGTGCGCGGCTACTTCCCGCCCCCGGCGGCACCGGAGACGGTCTCCACCCCCGGCATGGTACGGCTGTTCATCGCGGCCGGCCGCGCCTCGGAGGCCGCCGCCGAGGGCGGCTCGTACGCGGGCGGCGGCTGGTACGGCGCCAAGCCCTGGCACTGGGCGCCCTACCACCCGCCCACCCACCCGCCGCTGGCGGCGCGCGCCCAGCAGGTGATCACCGCCGCCGGGCACACCACCACGTTGGAGGAGGTCGACGACGGCCTCGGCGGGAAGCTCGACCAGGCCCGCGAGGACAGCCAGGTCAGCATCCTGCTGGTGGACCCGTGGGTGGCCGGCGGCGAGCGCTACAGCACCGCGCTGCGCCAGTACGACGACCAGAACCACCCGGTCACCGGCGTGATGGTGCCCACCGGCAGCGCCGACCCCGCCGACGGGCCGGAGCGCGACGCGCTGTGGGCGGGCGTGCGCGACGTGTTCCGGCGCAACTGGCTGCGCCGGAGCGACCTGGAGCACTTGTTCCGGGTCAAAGTGAGCCGGGAGAGCTTCGACACCGACCTCACCATCATGGTGACGGTCGCTCAGAACAAGCTCATGGACGACAACTTGGATTGGGGGGACGATGGCGGCGACGCCTTCGGCTTCGGCGGCAGCCCGGCCATGCCCGAGCTGTCCATCCCGGCCGGCCCGCCGGGACCCCGCCCGGTCCCGCCCGCGCACCCGCACCCGTACCCGGGCCGCAGGGACCTCCCGCACCAGAACCGTGGCAAGGACAATGCCGTCCCGCTGAGGGGAGACCAGGACGATGACCACTGAGCCCGGCGCAGAGCTGGAGCGCGGCGGACCGGGTTCGGTCGTCACGTTCTACTCCTTCAAGGGCGGCACCGGGCGGACCATGGCCCTGGCCAACGTCGGCTGGATCCTCGCCAGCCGGGGCCTGCGCGTCCTGGTCGTCGACTGGGACCTGGAGGCGCCCGGCCTCCACCGGTACTACCACCCGCTCCTGGTCGACCCCGAACTGCACTCCACCGACGGCCTGATCGACCTGCTGCGCTGCTACGTCAAGCAGGCGCTGCCCTCCGCCTCCGGGCCGGTCGGCCTCTCCCCGGCGGCCTGGCTGGACGAACCCGGGCGCCTCGACGGCTACCTCTGCGGCCTCGCCCTCGACCTGCCGCCCGGCGGCCGGCTCGACTTCCTGCCCGCCGGCCGCCAGAACGCCGCCTACGCCGCCGCCGTCACCAGCTTCAACTGGCGCAGCTTCTACCACGGCCGGGACATCCGCGGCGGCGAGTTCCTGCGCGAGCTGCGCGAACGCTGGGCCCGCGGGTACGACTACGTGCTCATCGACAGCCGTACCGGCGTCAGCGACACCTCCGGCATCTGCACCGTCCTGATGCCCGACACCGTCGTCGACTGCTTCACCTTCAGCGCCCAGAACATCCGCGGCGGCGTCGACGCCGCCCGCGCCATCGCCGAGGCCGAGGAGCGGGCGATCCGGGTGCTGCCGGTGCCGATGCGGGTCGAGGACGCCGAGCAGGAGCGCCTGGAGGCCGGCCGCGACTACGCCCGCGAGGCCTTCGCGCCCTACCTCGGCCGCTGGCTGCCCGGCGACCGCCGGGCCGGCTACTGGGCCGACGTCGAGGTGCCGTACAAGCCCTTCTACGCCTACGAGGAGGTGCCCGCCACCGTCGCCGACCGGCCGCAGGAGGCCCGCAGCCTGCTCAACGCCTTCGAACGGCTGGCCGGCTGGATCACCGACGGGCGGGTCCGCACCCTGCGCCCGCTCACCGCCGAGAACCGCCGCCGGCTCTACGGCGCCTACCTGCGCTCCGCCCGCGCGGTGCCCCGCCAGGTCTTCGTCAGCTACGCGCCCGAGGACCGGATGTGGGCCGAGTGGGCCGCCGGGACCCTCACCCGCTTCGGCTACCAGACCTCCCTGCACAACGCCGCCGAGGCCTACACCGGCCCCCGGCCGCCGGAGGTCGCCGGACCGCTCGAAGGCCAGGGCCGGCTGCTCGCCCTGCTCTCGCCCGAGTACACCGCGCTGCCCCGCGCCGCCGAGGTCTGGCAGCTCCTGCAGGGGCGCGAACTCGCCACCGGCTCACCGGCGTTGGTCGCCCTGCGGCTGCAGGACTCGGACGAGCCGGTGCCCCGCCCGTTCGCCGGGCAGGCCGCCCCCGACCTGGTCCGCTCCTCCGCGGCGGGCGCCGAGTCCCAGCTGTACGGCGAACTCGGTCCGCCGCCCGGCAGCAACCGCCAACTCGACACCGACAGCGGCGAGATCATCGCGCCCGCGCGCTTCCCCGGCACCGCGCCGCAGGTCCAGGAGGCGCCCTCGCGCAACGCCGCCTTCATCGGTCGCGGCAAACTGCTCGAACTGCTCCGCAACCGCTTCACCGGCGGCCCCGCCGCCGTGCTCAGCCAGGTGCTCTACGGCTTCGGCGGCGCCGGCAAGTCCCAGATCGCCGCCGAGTACGCGCACCGCTTCAAGGCCGCGTACGACGTGGTCTGGTGGGTGCCCGCCGAGGAACCCGCCAACATCCCGCAGAAGCTCGCCGAACTCGCCCCCCGGCTCGGCGTGCCCACCAGCGACGACGTCGCGCACACCGCCGCCGCCGTCCTCGACGCGCTGCGCCGCGGCCAGCCGTACCGCCGCTGGCTGCTCGTCTTCGACAACGCCGGCACCCCCGAGGAACTCGCCCCCTGGCAGCCGGCCGGCTCCTCCGGCGGGCACGTGCTGATCACCTCCCGCAACCAGGGCTGGGCCCGGCACGCCGGCCTGGTGGAGGTCGACGTCTTCCTCCGCGAGGAGAGCGTCCGACTGCTGCGCCGCTTCAACAGCGGCGTCTCCCCGGAGGACGCCGACCAGGTCGCGCACCGCCTCGGTGACCTGCCGCTCGCCGTCGGCCAGGCCGCCGTCTGGCTCCAGGAGACGTCGATGCCGATCGCCACCTACCTCGAACTCCTCGACGAGGAGCTCACCGAGATGCTGGAGCGCACCCGGCTGCGCACCGCCGACTACCCGCACTCGGCGGCCGCGACCTGGCGCATCTCGGTCGAGGAACTGCGCCGGATGAACGCCCCGGCCGCCCAGATCCTGGAGATCTGCGCCTTCTTCGGCCCCGACGCCATCCCGATGCGGCTGCTCTACAGCCGCGCCGTCACCCGCGCCCTGCGGCTGCCCCCGCGCGCGCCCCGCGACAAGCTCGCGATCGGCGAGTTCCTGCGCGCCATCAACCGGTTCGGGCTCGCCCGCACCGACCAGGGCAGCGAGACCATCACCGTGCACCGGCTGGTCCAGGCCGTGCTCCGGGACCAGGTCGAGGAGGAGCGGCGGGCCGAACTGCGCGGCGTCGTCCACGCCGCGCTCGCCACCGCCAACCCCGGCGACCCGGACGTGCCCGTCAACTGGGCCGAGTACGCCGAACTCCTGCCCCACCTCTGGCCGTCCGGCGCCGTCGACAGCGCCGACGAGGACGTCCGGCAGTGGATCATCGACTCGGTCCGCTACCAGTGGAAGCGCAGCCTGCACGAGTCCGGCCGCGAACTCGCCGAGCGGACCCTGGAGCACTGGCGCCAGGACGGCTACGGCGGGCCCGACTTCGACGTCGACAACGACGCCCAGACGCTCATGCTGCGCACCCAGCTGAGCAACATCCGCCGCTCCCAGGGCGCCCTCCAGGAGGCGTACGAGATGGACCGGGACATCCTGGAGCGCTTCACCGCGACCCTGGGCCCGGAGCACTCGCACACCCTCGCCGTCGCCAACAGCCTCGGCGCCGACCTGCGCTTCCTCGGCCGCTACGACGAAGCCCGCGCGCTCGACCGCCGGACCCTGGACGCCGCCCGGCGCACCCTCGGCCCCGACCACCCGCGCACCCTGATGATCACCAACAACCTCGCCGTCTCCGACTACCTGGCCGGCGACCGCCGGGCCGCCCTGGAACGGCACCGCAGCAACTACCTCCAGCAGCGCGACGCGCTCGGCGCGCACAGCCTGTACGCGCTGTCCTCCGCCTCCAACTACGCCCGCGACCTGCGCGAGACCGGGCGACTGCGGGAGGCCCTGGACCTGCTGGAGGAGACCGTCCGGATCTACCAGCAGACCATCGGCGACGCCCACACCGACACCCTGCGCGCCCGCAAGAACCTCGCCGTGGCTCTGCGCCGGGCCGGCCGGTACCACGAGGCGCTGGAGATCGACGAGGACATCTACCAGCGCTACCTGGACATCAACGGCGCCGAGCACCCCGACACCCTGGCCGCCGCCACCAACCTGGCCAGCGACCTCAACGCCCTCGGCGACACCACCCGGGCGATCCCGCTGGCCGAACGGGCACTGGCCCGGTACCGCGACTACCTGGGCGAGAACCACCCGGTGACGCTGGCCGGCGCCAACAACCTGTCCGTCTACCTGCGGCTGGCGGGGCGCACCCAGGAGGCACTGGAGCTGTCCGGGCGCACGCTGGCGCAGTTCCGGACCGTCCTCGGCGCCCACCACCTCTACATCCCGATCGCGATGATGAACCACGCGAACGACCTGGCGCTGGCCGGGCAGACGCAGGCCGCGCTCGAGGTGGAACTGGAGGCCGCGCCGCTGATGACCGAGGCCCTCGGGCCGGACCACTACGACTCCATCGGCATCAACTCCAACCTCTCGCTGTCGCTGGCCACCGCCGGGCACACCGAACGCGCCGCCGAGCTGCGGACGGACTGCATCCGGCGGGCGCGGGTGACGCTGGGGGAGGAGCACCCGACCACGGTGGCCGTGCGGGCGGGGACGCGGCTGGACTCGGACGTGGAACCCCCGCACGTGTGACGGAAGGTCAGAACGGCCCGCCGGGCGGCGCTAGGCTCACGGGCATGGTGCCGTTCCGGCAGTTCCTGCTGAAGATCCACAGTCGGTGCAACCTGGCCTGCGACTACTGCTACGTGTACGAGGGCGCGGACCAGAGCTGGCGCGGACGGCCGCGGCGGATGGAACGGGCGACGGTCCGCCGCACCGCCCGGCGGATCGCCGAGCACGCGGCCGAGCACGGGCTGGACGAGGTCTCCGTGGTGCTGCATGGAGGCGAACCGCTGCTGGTGGGAGCCCGGCACCTCGAGGCACTGCTGGGCGAGTTGAGCGGCGCGGTGGCGGGCGGGCCGCGGCTGCGGTTCAGCCTGCAGACCAACGGGCTGCGGCTGCTGGACGAACCCGCGCTGCTCGACGTGCTGCACCGGTACCGGGTCGCGGTCGGGGTCTCGCTGGACGGCACCCGGGCCGATCACGACCGCCACCGCCGGCTGCCCTCCGGCGCGGGCAGCTGGGCCCGGACCGCCGAGGCGGTGCGGCTGCTCGGCTCCGACCGGCACCGGGAGTTGTTCGCCGGTCTGCTGTGCGTCGTCGACCTGGCGGCGGATCCGGTGGACACCTACGAGGCGCTGCTGGAGTTCGCACCGCCCCGGCTCGACCTGCTGCTGCCGCACGGGACCTGGGTCGCCCCTCCGCCCGGGTTGCCGCGGCGGGCGGTGCCGGGGTCGGTTGGGGGGTGGGCGTCGGGTGGGGAGTTGGCGCCGTACGGGGAGTTGGCGCCGTACGGGGAGCGGGCGCCGGGTGGGGAGCGGGCGCCGTACGGGGAGTGGCTGATCGCGGCTTTCGACCGCTGGTACGGGGCGCCGCGGCGGGAGACCGGGGTGCGGCTGTTCGAGGAGCTGGCCGTGCTGCTGCTCGGCGGTCGGGCGGCCAGTGAGGCCGTCGGGCTGGCGCCGGTCGACCTGGTGGTGGTCGAGGCGGACGGAACCATCGAGCAGGCGGACAGCCTCAAGGCGGCGTACGACGGCGCCCCGGGGACGGGCCTGGACGTGTGGCGGCACGGCTTCGCGGAGGCGGCCGCGCACCCGGCCTTCCGGGCCCGCCAGCGCGGCCTCGCCGGGCTCGGGCCGGTCTGCGTGAGCTGTCCGCTGGTGCGGGTCTGTGGTGGCGGGCTGTACGCGCACCGGTGGGCGGGGGATGGCTTCGGGTACCCGTCGGTGTACTGCGCGGACCTTGACCGGCTGATCCGGCACATGGCGGGGCGGTTGCGGGCGGGGGTGGCGGGGTTGGGGGTTCCGCTGCGTGGGGCTCGGTGAGGGGGGGTGTTGGTGCTGGGGGGTGGGGGGCTTTCGGGAGGGTGGGTGCCGGGGGCGGCTCCGGGGGTGGTCGCTCCGAGGGGCTGGATGATTTTCCGACTGCCGGTTCTGTGGGTGGGGTGTTTGGACCGTTGGCAGTCTGAAAATCACCCGCAACGCCCCTCTCCGGACCACCCCCTGCGCCGCCCCCTCCCGCAGCGCGTCCCTCTCGCCGGAGGGGGAGGGAGGGGGAGGGAGGGGGGAGGGAGGGGGGTGGGGTGGTGCGGGTGGGGGGTGTGGGTGGGGTGGTGCGGGGTGGTGCGGGTGGGGGGGTGTGCGGGGTGGTGGGGGTGGGTTCGTCCGTTCGGGGCATGTGCGGTGGTTGGCCGGATTGTCCGGGGTGTCGGGGGGAGACTGCGGGCGGAGTCTGCCGGTGCGGCTGCACGTGGATGAGGAGGAGGACTGGTGGTGGGTACGGGCGAGGTGGTGGCGGCCGGGGTGCCGGGCGCGCGTGGGGCGGACGGGCTGCCCCGGCACGGTGTGGACCGGGTGATGTTCCGGGCGATCGCGGGCGCGCGTGGCGGGCCGGAGGCCGTCCGGCTGCTGCGTGGTGGGCAGTTGAGCAAGCGGGCTCTGCTGCTGCTCGCCCTGCGCCGGGCGGCGCCGGAGCACGAGGGCTACCGGGAGGCGTACGCGGGGGTGCGGGCGCTGCAGGGCGAGGACCGGGTGCGGTGGGAAGAGGTGCTGCTGCGGCCCGAGTTGGACGCGTGGGCGGCCGACTGCCTGCGCGGCGTCGCGGCCGGTGAGGACGTTCCGCTGGACGGGCTGGGCGAGTTCCTCCGGACCGACACGGGGCGGGCGCTGGTGCTGGAGTGCGACGGGCTTCGTTGGGCGCCGTCCGTCGACCACGCCGTGCCGCGCCGGGTGGACTACGGGCGCCCGCCCGCCGGGCCGCTGTCCGATGACGAACTGCGATGCTGGGATGAGCAGTTGGCTGAGGCCTGGCGGATCCTGGTGCGCCGCCACCGGCGCCACGCGGAGGCGGTCGCGGCCTGTGTCACCACGATCGTCCCGCTGCGTCCCGCGCCCGGCGGGGAGGCGGTGAGTGCCGCGGCCCGGCGGGCGTACGGCGCGGTGGCGGCCTCGCTGCCGGGTGATCCGGTGCTGCTGGCGCTGGCGCTGGTCCACGAGTTCCTGCACGTCCAACTCGGCGCCCTGCTGGACCTGATGCCGCTGCACCGCCCCAACGGCCCGGCCGTCTACCATGCGCCCTGGCGGCCCGATCTGCGTCCGGCCGGTGCGCTGCTGCAGGGGACGTACGCGCACCTCGGCGCGGCGGACTTCTGGTGCGCCGAGGCGGCTGCGGGCGGGGGTGGAACGGCGCGTGCGGAGCGGGAGTTCGCGCGGTGGCGGGAGCACACCCTGGCGGCCGGGGACACGTTGTTGGGGTGTGGCGAACTGACCGATTGCGGGAGGGAGTTCACGGAGGAGTTGGTTCGAGCGGTGGGCGAACTGGGCGGCGGTCCGGGGCGGCGGGGCTGAGGTCTACCGTGGCGTCCCCTCATCTTTGGACGAGGGGAATCAGCCGGTGGACTCGAACGCTTACCCGGATGCTTGGCCCGGTAGCGCGCTTCGGCGCGCGCCAGGGCGAAGTGCGCGACCGCTGAACGGGTGATTTCCACGGGGTTCTGAGCCCCGTCGTGCGACGTCGGCTGCTTGGCGAGCCCAACGTGACTGCAACGCGAGTATGCAACGTGCCGCGCGGAGTCTTCGCGGGCACTACATTGGTCGCAATCGGGTGGCTTACCCGCCCTCGGCAGGTCCTAACCGCGCCTAAGGAAACGAATATGACTCCGGTAACCAGCACCAGGCCGGCCGGCACCCTCACTGACCTTCAGGAGACGCCGGAACGCCCCTCCCTCGCCGACCTCGCCGCCCTCGGAGCGGAGGAACTCGCCTCCCGCCTCCAGCGCGCGCTCCCCGGCGCGGAATCCGGCCTCGTGCCGGTCGCGGCCTTCAACTCCTCGATCTGAACCGGCCCGTACCGCCGAGCAGGACCAGACCGAGCCCATCGATCCGAACGGATCCCCGAGAAGTTCCATGACGACGTCGATTCCGCTGCCCTTGACGCAGTTCGTGGTCAAGATGCACAGCAGGTGCGATCTTGCTTGCGACCACTGCTACGTCTACGAGCACGCGGACAGCAGCTGGAGCTCCCGCCCGAAGGTCATCGCGGACGGGATCCTGGCCAAGGCCGCCGAGCGCATCGGCGAGCACGCGGCCGCCCACCGGCTGCCCACCGTCCGGGTCGTCCTGCACGGGGGAGAACCCCTGCTCGCCGGCCCGGACCGCTTGCGCCGCGCCGTCGAGGCGTTCCGGGCCGCGCTCCCGCCCGGCTGTGCGCTCGACCTGCGCATCCACACCAACGGCGTGCTGCTGAGCCGCGCCTTCTGCACGCTGTTCGCGGAGCTGGACCTCAAGGTCGGCATCTCGCTGGACGGCGACAGGGCCGCCAACGACCGCCACCGGCGCTTCGCCGACGGACGCAGCAGCCATCCGCAGGTCCTGCGGGCGGTCGCGCTGCTGAACGAGCCCGAGTTCCGGCACCTGTTCGCCGGGCTGCTCTGCACGATGGACGTCGAGAACGACCCGGCGGCCGTGTACCGGGCGCTGGCCGAACTCCGGCCCCCCGCCGTCGACTTCCTGCTCCCGCACGCCACCTGGGACCAGCCGCCGAAACGCCCCGCCGTCCTCGGCGCCACCCCGTACGCGGACTGGCTGCTGACCGTCCACCGGCTGTGGGAGGCGGACGGGCGGCCGTTCGGCGTGCGGACCTTCGAATCCGTGCACCGGACCCTGCGCGGGTTCTCCAGCCTCACCGAGTCGCTCGGGCTGGAGCCTTCGGACCTTGCGGTCCTCGAGACGGACGGCACCTTCGAGCAGGCGGACAGCCTGAAGACCGCGTACGACGGCGCGCCCGCGACCGGGATGAACGTCTTCGCGCACAGCCTCGACGACCTCGCCCGCCACCCCGGCATCGCCGCCCGCCAGTCCGGCCTGGCCGGGCTCAGCGAGGCCTGCCGGGCCTGCCCCGTGGTGCGCTCCTGCGGCGGCGGGCTGTACGCCCACCGCTATCGGAGCGACGATGGGGGAGGCAGCTTCGACCATCCCTCCGTCTACTGCGGTGATCTCATGACGTTCATCAAGGGTCTTGCGGGGAGCGGTGGTTCGGCTGCCGTTTCCACTGTTCCGGCTGTTCCGGCGCAGGGGACCGAGCCGCTCCTGCCGGGTGCGCTCACCTCGTCGCAACTCGACGAGCTCGCCCGGGGGTACGGGGGCGCCGACACCGTCACCGCGCTCGGACGTTCCCAACTCGCCCTCACCCGGGCGATGCTGGCCGCCGCCTGGGACGCCTCCGGACAGGGGCGCCCCGAGGCCTGGGCCCTGCTGTCGGCGCTGGACGTCGAGGCACCCGCCGCCGTGGACGCCGTCCTAGCCCACCCGTACGCCCGCGCCTGGGCGGCGCGGCGGCTCGCCGGGGACCTCCAGGTCGGGCTCGGCCCGCTGGCCGCGCTGGCCGCGGCCGCCGCCGTCCGGGCCGGGCGGGGGGACGCGGTGGCGGTGCCCGTCCGGGGCGGCCGACTGCACCTGCCGACGCTCGGGCGGATCGCCGTACCGGACGGGGAAGCGGTGGTCACCGGGCGGGCGGACGGCTTCGAGGTACGGGCCTCCGACGGCTCGGTGCGCACGGCGCTGGACGAGCCGCTGCGGCGGGTCCGGCTGGCCGGCGGCTGGACGGTCGCCCTGGAGGACTCCGACCCGCTGCGCGACTGCCACGACCACCCGGTCGCGGACCGGCTGCCGGACGGCGAACTGCTCGACTGGACGGGCGCGTTGCGTGAGGCCTGGGAGCTGCTCGGGCGGGACCTGCCCGGGTACGCGGAAGGCATCCGGACCGGACTGGCGACGGTCACCCCGTTGCGGTCGGGCCCGGCGGGCCGGGACGTCAGCTCGGCGGCCCGGCAGGCGTACGGCGCGGTCGGCATCGCCCGGCCGGCCACCGCGCCGACCCTCGCGCTGCTGCTCGCGCACGAGTTCCAACACGTCAAACTCGGCGCGGTGCTGGATCTGATGGACCTGTACGACCGCGCCGACACCGCGCTCTACCTCGCCCCCTGGCGGCCCGACCCCCGGCCGCTCGAAGGGCTGCTCCAAGGCACGTACGCCCACCTGGCCGTCACCGAGTACTGGGGCACCCGCACCCTGGCGTACGACGGCCTGCCGGGCGAGACCGCCGAACGGGCACGCGCACAGTTCGCGCTCTGGCGGCGGTACACCGCCGAGGCCGTGGAACGGCTGGTCGAGTCCGGGGCCCTGACCGGGACCGGCTTGCGCTTCGCCGACGGAATGCGCGCCACCGTGGCACCCTGGCTCGCCCTGCCGCTGCCCGTCGCCGCCGAGCAGGCGGCCGACCGGGCGCGCCGGGAACGGGCCGGGGTCTGACCTCCCACTCGCCCCGCCCCGGGGCCTCCCTCGCCCGGGGCCGTCAACCCCGGGGAACCGTCATCCTCACCGAACCCCGCGTCGGCAGCGCCGCCGTCGCAGACGCATCCGCAGCCGTTCCGGATCCCGCCCGCTCCCACGTCCGTCCGTTCCGCCGCGAGTTCGCCGAGCTCGGGGTCCGCCCGGGGACGGTGCTGCACGTCCAGGCGTCCCTGCGCGCCCTCGGACCGGTGCCGGGCGGGGCCTGCGGCGTGATCGACACCCTGCTGGACCTCCTGGGCCCCGACGGCACCCTGGTCGCCTACACGGGCACCCCGGAGAACTCCGCCACCTCGCGCATCCACCGGTCCGCCACCGCCGGTCTCTCCCCGGCGGACGTCGACGCGTACCAGGCCCGGATGCCGCGCTTCGACCCTGCCACCACGCCGGCCTCCCCGACGATGGGGGCCCTGTCCGAGGCCGTCCGCCGTCTCCCCGGCGCGCTCCGCAGCCGCCACCCGCAGACCTCCTGGGCGGCCGTGGGACCTCGCGCGGAGGAGATCACCGGCAGCCACCCGGACGACTGCCACCTCGGCACCGGGTCCCCCCTGGGCCGGCTCTACGACCTGGACGCCCGGGTGCTGATGATCGGCGTCCCGATGGACCGCTTCACCGCCTTCCACCTCGCCGACCTGCGAATGCCCGACGTGGCGCTGCGCGAGTACCGATGCGTGGGGGAGGACGGCTGGACGGTCTTCAAGGCGCCCGACCTGGACGACCTCCACTTCGGCGCCCTCGGCGAGGAGGTCCTCCGGACCGCCCGCGGCATCACCACCGCCCGCATCGGCGACGCCGACTGCCGCCTCGTGCCGATCCGGGAGGCCGTCGACCTCGCGGAGCAGGTCCTGCGCCGCGCCCGTACCTGAATCCTGCGGTCGCGTTCCTGGCCGCGGCCCTGGTCCCGCCGCCGACCACGGGGGCGGGATCAGAGGCTGCGGGCGGTGATGTCGCCCTTGGAGGTGGTGGCGCGGATGTCGAGCTCGGTGGTGCCGTCGTTGCGCAGGGCGTTGTTGATGCGGCCGTAGCCGGTGGAGGCGTCGAGGGCGGCGGAGACGCCGGGGGCGGCGCCGACGGTGATGTCGCCGAGCTGGGTGCCGAGGACGACGGTGCCGCGCGAGGCCTGGGCGATGCGGATGGTGCCGCGGGTGGTGCTGATCTCGCCGGGCCCGGTGAGACGGCCGACCTCGATGTCCCCGTCGACGGCGGTGAGGCGTACGGCCGCGGCCTCGTCGATCTTGATCTGCCGGTAGGCGCCGTCGAAGGCGACGTCGCCGAGGCGTCCGACGACGCGCAGCTCGGAGGCGGAGGCCTTGGCCTCGACGTCGGAGCCGGCCGGCAGCTGGATGGTGACCTCCACCGAGCTGGCGCCGATCAGTCGGTTCTCGCCCTCGGGGACCCGGACGCTCAGGACGCCGTCGGTGTAGGAGACGGTGGTCTGCTCGGCGGTGCGGACGTCACGGCTCTTGCCGGGGTCGACGGGGCGGATCTCGACGGTGGTGTCGGTGCGGTCGGCGGCGATCAGCTGGACGCGTCCGGCGGGGATGTCGAGGACGGCGGTGATCGCGGCGGGGGTGTCGAACTTCTGCATCGTGCTCTCCTTCGTCGAACGGCGGGCGCTCCGTCGGCCCGCTGTTTCTGATGATGGAAAAGCTACGTTGCGTTCAAGGATGTGGCAACAAGCTCGTTGCGCAAAAACTGCATCAGTGCAGGTAGATGCAGGGAGATCGTTGCAACTGTCGTAGATCTAATGCAACGTCATGAGCTTTTCTCATTGCAATGACCTGAAGGTGAACGCACCGGCGGGCTCAGGCGACGAAGTGGTCGAACTCGCCGGCCTTGGCGCCGCGGACCCAGGCGAGGAACTTGGTGCGGGTGGTGGTGACGATGCGGGTGGGGTCGTTCGACTCGCGGATGTAGACGAGCTCGCCGTCGGAGGCGATTTCCAGATAGTCGGCCCGGTCGCCGCTGAGACTGGACTTCTGCCACTCGAGGTGTTCCACGGGGTGCCCCTCCTGATCGTGTGCGACGGCCGGAACGAGGGTACTGCTCCCGCGAGGAGGACGGCGGCATCGTTTCGGTCATGTCAATTCGTGTGAGACGTTGTGCTATTCCATTGGGGTGTCAGTCGTTCCTACACTGAAGCCCCGCCGCACGGGGGCTGCGGGAGGCAGGGTGCCGACGGGCCCGGGGGAGGCGCGAGTGACTGACCGGGGCTGGGACGACGACGACACCCGGCCGTACTTCTTCCTCTCCTACGCGCACACCCCGAAAGCCGGTGCGCGGGGCGCCGGTGACCCGAACCACTGGGTCCGGCAGCTGTACCGGGACCTCTGCGAGGCGGTGCTCCAGATCACCACCGTCCCCGACGGGGTGCCGGTGGGGTTCATGGACGAGTCCATGCACCAGGGCGAGTTGTGGGCCGACCGGCTGTCCGACGAGCTGGCGAGCTGCCGGGTGTTCGTCCCGCTGTACTCCCCCCGGTACTTCAACAGCGTGCCGTGCGGTCAGGAGTGGCACGCCTTTACCCGCCGCCCGGTCTACCCGGCGAACCTCGACTCCGAGCGCACCAGCGGCATCGTCCCGGTGCTGTGGGCGCCGATGACCCGCTACCGGCTGCCCAGGGTGGCCAGCGAACTCCAGTTCAACCACGCGAGTTTCGGGCCCGACTACGCCACCGAGGGCCTGTACGCGCTGATGAAGCTCAGCTACTTCCGCGCCGCCTACGAGCTGGCCGTGCACCGCCTCGCGGCCCGGATCGTGCAGGTGGCGGAGGAGACGGTGATCCCGGTCGGGCGGCGCCTCGAATTCAACGCCCTGCCCAGCGCGTTCAACGTCACCGCCCCGACCAAGCAGCTACGGATCTCGGTACTCGCCTACCACCAGGGCGAGCTGCCCCCGGACCGCAACCCCGACTACTACGGCGAGCGGCGCACCGACTGGCATCCGTACCGGCCGGTCGGCTCACCGATCGCCCAGCACGCGGTCCGCCTGGCACGGCAGTTGGGTTTCCAGCCGACCGTGCACGAGTTCGACGACGAGGTCGCGTCGATCATCGACGGCAACGCCGAGGCCCCCGGCCTGCTGCTGCTCGACCGGTGGGCACTGCGCGACCCGCGCCGGCGCGAGCTGGTACGGCGCTTCGACCGCTCGGACGCCACCTGGGTGAGCGTCCTGGAGCCGTGGAACGCCGACGACCCGGAGTGCGAGGAATCCGCGGCCGAACTGGGCGAGTTGAGCGACGACACGCTGCGCATCTCCCGGCGCGCCAGCCGCCCTAGCTTCCTCGGCGTGACCGGCCCGACCGGGCTGCACTCGCTGGAGGACTTCGACGACGCGCTGCCCAGGGCCGCGATGAAGGCCAAGTACGCCTTCGAGGGCCGCACCAGGGCCGAGCCGGAGGAACCGCCGCCGCCCCGGCCGAGCCTGCGGGACGCGTTCCGGCGCGGGGGAGGCGGGTACGGACCGGACGGATCCGGGCCGGACCCCTTCGACCAGGACCAGGACCAGGACCAGGGCGACGGCCAGGGCAACGGCCGGCACCAGGGCAACGGCCAGGGCACCCAGAGCAACGGCAACAGCAACCGCACCGACAACCGCAACGACCCGTACCGCGAGCACCACCCGTACCGCGACGACGGCGATGACCCCGATGACGGGATGGCGCCCCTGGGAGGACGAGGAAACCGATGACCGAGAACCGCACCAGGAACCTCCGGCTCGGGGGCCTCACCGCCGCGGAGCTGGCCGCCCAGCGCGAGGCCGAGCGGCAGGCCGCGGAGCAGGACCGCAACGGCCGGATCATCACCTTCTACTCGTACAAGGGCGGCACCGGCCGCACCATGGCCCTCGCCAACACCGCCTGGATCCTGGCCGCCAACGGCTTCCGGGTGCTCACCGTGGACTGGGACCTGGAGGCGCCGGGCCTCGCCAAGTTCTTCCACCCCTTCCTCGACCCGGCCTCCCTCGCCGGCACCACCGGGATGATGGACCTGATCGCCGAGTACCGGGAGGAGGCGCTGCGCCCGGTCGAGCACGCCGAGGGCTGGCACCTGGACTTCGCCCGGGTGCACCCGCACGCGCTGTCGCTCTCCTGGCCGTACTTCCCGGCCGGCGGCAGCCTCGACTTCCTCTCCGCGGGCCAGTTCAACCGGGACTACTCCGAGGCCGTCACCCACCTCGACTGGGACATCTTCTACGACCGCTTCGACGGCGGGCAGTTCTTCGACGCCCTCAAGGCCGACATGGCCAAGCGCTACGACTACGTGCTGATCGACTCCCGCACCGGCCTGTCCGACATCGCCGAGATCTGCACCGTCCAGATGCCCGACGACCTGGTGGTCTGCTTCACCCTGAGCGACCAGTCCATCGACGGCGCCTCCCGGATCGCCCAGCACATCCACGACCGCTACCGCGACCGCGGCATCCGCATCCTGCCCGTCCCGATGCGCATCGACGAGGGCGAGAAGGAGAAGGCGGACGCCGGCCGGGCGCTCGCCCGGGTCCGCTTCGACGGCCTGCCCTCGGGCTACAACGGCGAGGAAATGGCCCAGTACTGGGGATCGGTGGAGATCCCGTACCGGCCGTTCTACGCCTACGAGGAGATCCTCGCGACCTTCGGCGACCAGACCGGCACCCCCACCTCGATGCTGGCCGCCTGCGAGCGGCTGACCTCGATGATCACCGAGGGTCGGGTCTCCGGACTGCCGCCGGTCGACGAGGCGGTCCGGCTGCGCTACGTGGACGCGTTCACCCGCCGCCGCCCGTCCGTGCCCGCCGACCTCTACCTCTCCTACGTGCCCGAGGACCGGATGTGGGCGGACTGGATCGAGTCCGTCCTCACCCGGGCCGGCTTCCGGGTGCTGCCCCGCGACCTCAGCGCCGGCACCGACCCGCGCGAGGAGACGGAGCGGGGCATCGACTCCGCGTTCAGGACGGTCGCCGTGCTCTCGCCCGCCTACCAGCGCTCCCCGCAGGCCCGGGCGCTGTGGGAGTCGGTGGTCAGCTCCGACCCCTCCGGCACCCGGCGCCAGCTGCTGCCCGTCCGGGTCGGCGACGTCCGGCTCACCGCGCCGTTCAGCAACCGCAACCCGGTCGACCTGGTCGGCCGCGACGAGGCGCAGTCGGTCCAGAGCCTGCTGCGCGCGCTGGGCCGCGGCGACGTGGCGCTCGGCGACGCGCCCAGCGGCGGGCCGCGCTTCCCCGGCAGCAAGCCCTCGGTGTGGGACGTCCCGCCGCGCAACCCCTCCTTCACCGGCCGCTCCGCCGTCCTGGAGCAGCTGCGCAACCAGCTGCGCGGCGGCATGGCGGCCGTCCTGCCGACCCCGCAGACCCTGTACGGGCTCGGCGGCGTCGGCAAGACCCAGGTGGCGCTGGAGTACGCCCACCGCTTCATGTCCGACTACGACCTGGTCTGGTGGATCGACGCCGAGCAGACCGAGCTGGTCGCCCCGGCGCTCGCCGAACTCGCCCGCCGACTGGGCCTGCGGGTCGGCGACTCGGTGACCGAGGCCGCCGAGGCCGCCCGGGAGGCGCTGCGCCGTGGCGTGCCCACCTCGCGCTGGCTGCTGATCTTCGACAACGCCGACGAGCCCGCCGAGATCCGCCGCTTCTTCCCCGGCGGCTCCGGCCACATCCTGGTCACCTCCCGCAACCAGGCCTGGACCGGGCACGCCGAGGCGCTGGAGGTCGACGTCTTCACCCGCGGCGAGAGCGTCGAGCACCTGTGCCGGCGTGCCCGCAGCCTCTCCCGCCCGGACGCCGACCGGGTCGCCGAGGCCGTCGGAGACCTTCCGCTGGCCGTCGAGGTCGCCGCCGCCTGGCTGGACACCACCGGCACGCCGGTGGAGACCTACGTCACCCAGCTGCACGCCGAGGCCGCCCGCGCGCTGGCCGTCGGCCGCCCCGCCGACTACCCCACCCCGGTCGCCGCGACCTGGAACGTCTCGATCGGACGGCTGCGCCAGCAGTCCCCGGCGGCGGTGCGGCTGCTGCAGCTGTGCGCGTTCTTCGCACCCGAGCCGATCTCGATGAACCTCTTCTACAGCGACCAGATGATCCGGGCGCTGGTGAAGTTCGACGCCGACCTCAGCGACAAGTTCATGCTGGGCAAGGTGATCCAGGCGATCGGCCGGTACGCGCTGGCCAAGGTCGACGCGGGCAGCAACAGCTTCCAGGTGCACCGGCTGGTCCAGGCGGTGATCCGGGCCGGGATGACCGCCGACGAACAGGAGGTCGCGGTCCACGAGGTGCACCGCATCCTCACCGGCGCCCGGCCCGTCCTCGGCGACACCGACGACCCGGCCAACTGGCCCGCCTTCGACGAGATCTGGCCGCACCTGTCGCCGTCCAAGGCGCACAACTGCGACGAGGCGGACACCCGCCAGCTGCTCATCGACCGGGTCCGCTACCTGTGGAAGCGCGGTGAGCTCGACCGCGCCCGCGACCTCGGCCACGCCCTGGACGAGGAGTGGACCCGCAAGCTCGGGGAGGACGACCGGCAGACCCTGCTGCTGCGCTTCCAGCTCGCCAACGTGCTCCGCTCGCAGGGCAGTTACGCCGAGGCGCTGGCGCTGGACGAGGCCACCCTGGAGCGCCAGCGGGCCCTGCTCGGCGAGCACCACCCGTACACCCTGATGACCGCCGGCTCGCTCGGCGCCGACCGACGGGCGCTCGGCCGGTTCCAGGCCGCGCTCGACCTCGACCGCGAGATCCTCGACCAGTTCCGCGAGCTGTTCGGCGACGACAACCCGCGCACGCTCTCCATGGCGAACAACCTGGCGATCGACTTCCGGCTGGTCGGCGAGAGCGAGTCCGCCCGCGAACTCGACCAGGAGACCCTCGACCGGCGCACCGCCGTGCTCGGCCCCAAGCACCCGTACACCCTCATCACCAAGTCCGCCCTCGCCCGGGACCTGCGCGAACTCGGCGACTACCGGGGCTCGGTGGAGCTGCTCCAGGAGGTCACCGCCGACTTCGGCGACGGGCTCGACCCGGGCCTGCCGGAGAGCCTGCGCAACGCCAAGTCGCTGGCCGTCTCGCTGCGCCGGATGGGCCAGCTCGCCGAGGCCCGCCGGATCACCAAGGAGACCTACGAGCGCTACCTGGAGCGCTACGGCGCCGACGCCCCCGACGCGCTCGCCTGCGCGCTCAACCTGGCCGCCGACCACAGCGCCTTCGGCGACAAGGAGGCCGCCCGCGACCTCTGCTCCACCGTCTTCGAGGGCCACCGGCGGCTGTTCGGCGACGAGCACCCGTTCACCCTGGCCTGCGCCAACAACCTCGGCATCTACCTGCGCGGCAGCGGCGACGTCCAGGGCGCCATCGAGCGCGGCCGGCTCACCGTCGACGGGCTGACCCGCTCGGTCGGGCCGGAGCACCCGTACACCCTCAACGCGATGATCAACCTGGCCAACGCCTACGGCGACGACGGGCAGCTGGCCCTCGCCGAGCAGCTCGGCCGGACCGCCCACCAGGGCCTGTGCACGCGCTACTCGGCGCAGCACCCGGACGCGGTGGCCTGCGAGGCCAACCTCGCGGTCACCCTGCGTGCGGCCGGCCGGCACACCCAGGCCGCCGAACTGCGCGCACGGTCGATCGCCGAGCTGATCCGGCAGTTCGGCGAGGAGCACCCCAACACGGTGTCGGCGCGCGGCTGGAAGCGGATCAACCGCGACCTGGAGCCGCAGCCGGTGTGATCGGAGCGGTGTGATCGGGAGGGGGCGGGGTACGCTGCCGAGCCATGAGTGAGCGCAGCGAGCGAATCATCGAAAGGTGCGCATGAGTACCCCGCCCCCGGTCCTGGTCACCCGGCGCCTCGCGCCCGGCGTCATCGAACGGCTCACCGCCCGCCACGCCGTCACCCAGCACGACTCCGACCTGGCGATGGAGCGGGCCGAGCTGCTCGCCGCCGTCCGCGGCCGGCAGGCCGTGCTCACCACCCTGGACGACCGGGTGGACGGCGAGTTCCTGGACGCGGCCGGCCCCGGGCTGCGGATCGTCGCCAACCACGCGGTCGGCTACCACAACGTCGACCTGGCCGCCTGCACCGAGCGCGGCGTCCTGGTCTCCCACACCCCCGGCGTGCTCACCACCGCCACCGCCGACATGGCCTGGGCGCTGCTGCTGGCCGCCACCCGCCGGCTCGGCGAGGGCGAGCGGCTGCTGCGCTCCGGCTCGCCCTGGACCTGGGCGCCCAACTTCCTGCTCGGCCTGGAGCTGTCCGGCACCCCGCTGGGCGTGCTCGGCATGGGCCGGATCGGGCAGGCGGTGGCCCGCCGGGCGCGCGCCTTCGAGATGCCGGTCAGCTACCACAACCGCCGCGAACTGCCGCCCGAGCAGGCCGAGGGCGCCGACTGGAAGCCGCTGGAGGAACTGCTCGCCACCTCCACCGTGCTGGTCGTCACCTGCCCGCTCAGCGAGGCCACCCGGCACCTGCTGGACGCCCGCCGGCTGGCGCTGCTGCCGCCCGGCGCGGTGGTGGTCAGCATGACCGCCGGGGTGGTGGACGAGGAGGCGCTGGCCGCCGCGCTGGACTCCGGCGCGCTGTTCGCCGCCGCCGTGGACAACTTCGAGCACGAGCCCGCCGTCCCGGCCGCGCTGCTCGCCCAGGAGCGCGCCGTGCTGGCCCCGCACCTGGGCAGCGCCACCGTCGCCACCCGGCAGGCGATGGGCGGCCTGGCGGTGGACAACGTCCTGGCGGTGCTGTCCGGGGCGGAGCCGGTCACCCCGGTACGGCCTTAGGGCTCTCAGGTCCGTTCCGGCGGCTCCTGTCGGACGCGCCCTAACCCGCCGCCCAGGCCAGGGCGGTGGTCATCACCCGGAACGCCCCGAAGTGCGCGGCGCCGGGCTCCAGGAACAGCTCGGCGCCCGGGACGTGGTCGGCCAGCCAGCGGGAGTGGTCGACCGGCGAGAACTGGTCGTCGGCGCCGTGCCACAGCCAGGTCGGCACCCGGATCGACCCGACCTCGAAGCCCCAGTCGGCGGTGAAGGCCAGCACGTCGTCGATCCAGCCGTCCGCGCCGTGCCGGAACGCCTCCCGGTAGTTGCTCTGCAGCATCCGCCGCAGCCCGCTGTCGGCCACCACCTCCCGGTCGGCGGCGGAGAGTTCGGTGCGCAGCCCGTTCAGCAGCCGGACCGGGTCGTCCTTGATCTGCCGGGAGCGGAACTCCATCGCGTCGGCGATCCGGCTGTGCCCGCGCTCGGCCTCCTGGTACGCCCGGACGTTGGACGGGGTCATCCCCGCGTACCAGTCCAGGCCGACCGCGTTGCGCGGTGCGAGGCCCACCAGCACCGCGACCCGGCTGACCCGCTCCGGCAGCAGCGCCGCGCAGGCCAGCGCGTGCGGTCCGCCGCCGGAGCGGCCGAGCACCGCGAAGCCGTCCAGCCCGAACTCGTCGGCGATGGCCCGCACATCGGCCGCAGCCGCGCTCACCCGGCGGCCGAACAGCCGGGTCGAGTCGCCGTAGCCGGGCCGGTCGTACGAGATCAGGCGTACGCCGAGCCGGTACAGCACGGTGCTGCGCGGGTGCGGTCCGACCCGGCTGCCGGGCATGCCGTGCAGCAGGAACACCGGCCGGCCGCGCGGATCGCCGAGGGACTCGACCGCGAGGGCGCGGTCGTCCGCGGTCTTGACCATCCGTAACGACACCTGCGGCCTCCTCAGTGCTCCCGGTCGACTGCGTGCTCCTGGTCGGTCCCCTGCTCCCGATCGGCGTCCTGCTCCCGGTCGGTGGTGGTGCGCACCTCCCGGCGGGCCTGCCAGGTGGTGTGCTCGCGGGAGATCGCGTCCTCGGCGTCCCGGGCCAGCCGGGCCCAGATCTCCTCGGCCTCCGGCGAGTCCAGGTCGAGTTCGGCGAGCTGCCGGAGGATCTGCGCCAGCTCCTCGGCGGCCAGCCCGTACGCGGCTGCCAGCGGCCGGTACTGGCGCAGCTGCGCCCAGGCGGTGGCCGAGGCGGCCACCGCCGAGACGGTGCCCAGCGCGTCGTAGCTGAACGCGCCGAGCGCCCGCAGCAGCGCGAGCACCAGCCCGAGCGCGGGCAGCAGCACGCCCAGCACCCCGGCCCAGTAGCCGGCCCGGGCGCAGTAGCGGGCCTTGGCGCGGTACCAGTCGTGCTGCAGCCGGATCCGCTCGCCGAGGTACACCTCGCGGCGCACCGCCAGCGGCTGCCCGCGCAGGTCGCGCATCGCCGCGGTGATCTCCACCCCGCTGCCCGGCACGGCGACCGGGCTGTCCCGGAAGGCGCCGAGGACCCGGCCGAGCTGGAAGCGGTACAGGCCCTCGGCGTCCGGCAGGGTGCGCGGCGGCGGCTGGTAGGCGTCGGCCCGGACGGCGTACTTCCAGGCCAGGGTCTTGACCGACTCGGCGGCGGCCCGGCCCTCGTACCAGAGGCCCTGTGGGTTCTGCCGGCTGATCACCACCGCCAGCGCGATCGCGCCGAGGTAGGCGACGGCGGCCGGCCAGGCCCAGGGCTCGCCGTCGGCCGAGCCGGTCGCGGCGGCGAGCACCAGCAGGACCAGCTCCCAGGCGGAGAGCAGCACCGAGCGCTGCTGCCCGCGCAGCGAGGCCGCGTCGGCGGCCCAGAAGAACTCGGGCAGTAGGTCCCGCTCGCGCACCCACCCGGTCCGTCCCGCACCAGACGCCATGTTCGGCCCCCACCCGTCGCTCCGGTCGCACCGCTCTCCTGCCCCGGGCGGCTTCCCGGTACGCCTGGCACGGCCCGGGGCGGCCCGCAATGGCCGGGAAGGCCCGGTGGATTGTCCGATACGCCCCGTGTTCGTTTCGGCACCCAGCGTGCGCGACGGGCGGGCTCAGTAGGTGTAGAGGACCCGCTCGGCGTTGTCGGCCATCTGCCGCGCGTTCCACTCGGTGCCGCCCGGGACGTTCCCGGAGCGGAACAGCGGCGGGGCGGGGGCCTCCCCGGCGGCCGCCCGGTCGGCCAGCCGGCCGACCGCCGAGGCGACCACGGCCTGCATCAGCGCGCTGGTCACGATGGTGGAGACCGGGCCGAAGGTGGTCTCGGCGCCCGGGTGGGTCAGCTCGCCGTCGCCGACCGCGATCTTGCTGTCCAGCACCACGTCGCAGTGGTCCTTCAGGTACGTGCCGGACGGGTGCGCCGAGGGCACCTCGGCCGGGTAGGCCAGCGAGGTCACCCCGACCACCTTCAGGCCGCGGTCCCGGGCGTACCGGGCCAGTTCGACCGGCATGACCTGACGGCCGGACAGCGAGATCACGAACAGCAGGTCGCCGGCGGTCGCCGGGGTGAGGTCCAGGGTCGCGGTGGCCAGCCCGGAGACGCGCTCGAGGGCGCTCGACAGCGGCGCGGGCATCACCGTCACCCCGGACACCCCGGGCACGTTCAGCAGGTTCACCGGGACCAGCCCGCCGGCCCGGTAGACGACGTCCTGGGCCGGCAGCGCGGAGTGTCCGGCACCGAAGGTGAACACCCGGCGGCCCGCGGTCATCGCCTCCGCCAGCAGCGCGGCGGCGGCCTCGACGGTGTCGGCCTCCTCCTCGCGGACCCGCTGGAGGTGGCCGATCGCGGCGTCGAAGTACCTGCCGACCAGGTCGTTCATCTGGTGCCTTCGCTCTCTGCCGGTGGGGGAGCCGGCCGGGTGGGGCGGTCGGGGTGGTCCAGACCGCCGGTGGAGAAAGCTACGGCGAGCACGGTCGCGCCCCGGTGGTACCGCTGTCAACAGCGACGAAATCCCGTACCCGCGGCCTCCGTGCGGGCCCGGTTGTCGCCTCGGTACGTCAGAATTGGCGATGAGGACACCGAAGAACGGAGCCAGCGGCGATGTCTGGGCTGATCGACACCACTGAGATGTACCTTCGCACCATCCTGGAGCTGGAGGAGGAAGGCATCGTCCCGATGCGCGCCCGGATCGCGGAGCGCCTGGAACAGAGCGGCCCCACGGTCAGCCAGACGGTCGGCCGGATGGAGCGCGACGGACTGCTCCAGGTGGCCGGGGACCGCCACCTCGAACTCACCGAGGACGGCCGTCGGCTCGCGGTGCGGGTGATGCGCAAGCACCGCATCGCCGAGTGCCTGCTCGTCGACGTGATCGGCCTGGAGTGGGACCAGGTGCACGAGGAGGCCTGCCGCTGGGAGCACGTGATGAGCGAGACGGTCGAGCGCAAGGTGCTCGCCATGCTCGGTCACCCCACCCAGTCCCCGTACGGCAACCCGATCCCGGGGCTGGACGAGCTGGGCGACACCAAGGCCGAGGGCGAGGGCTACGACGCCGGGCTCGTCCCGCTGGACAGCGTCAAGCCGGGCGACGCCGGGGCCGACGTGGTGGTCCGCCGGATCGGCGAGCCGATCCAGACCGACAGCGCGCTGATGAGCACCCTGCGCCGGGCCGGCGTCCGCCCGGGCTCGACGGTCAAGGTGAGCGCCGGCGTCGGCGGCGTGCTGGTCGGCACCGGGGAGAACGCGGCGGAGCTGGGCAAGGACATCGCCCAGCACGTCTTCGTCGCCCAGGCCTGAGCCGCACCGCCCGCGACCTCCGGCACACCGCCCGCACCGGAGTGGGGCCCGCTGCACTCCGTGCAGCGGGCCCCACTCGTCCTCCCCTTTCCCTCCCGTCCCTCCCTGCTCCCTCCCGGCCCCTCCGGCGCCTCGCCCGGCTTCCCCGTCCGAGCGACCCTTCCGGCGTCTCCCCGCACACCGCAATTCCTCCCCTCGGCCGATCATGGCAATCCTTGAGCGCTGTCACTCGTACGAGGGGCTTCTCGGGCTGACCAGCGGGTAGACCGAAGCCTTATCCGGACATGCGTATGACGGGCCCCGCCTCCGGTGGGAGGCAAGGCCCGTCACTCGCGCGCGTTGTGTCGCGCGGTGCGCGCCCTCGCCCGATCGGCGTAGGGCGGCTGTCCAGGGGGAGGGTGAACCGGCGAGGGGCGGACCCTAGCCCACCGCGGCCGGCTGGGCGGCCTGGGCGGCGTGGTGGGCGGGCGCCTCGCGGCCGCAGGCGTACGCGAGCGGGCTGATCAGCTCGGCGGCGTCCGGCAGCCAGCGGTTGGACTCGGAGGGGGAGCGGGCCCACTGGGCGTACCCGGTGGAGCCGATCCGGGACGGCGGGGCGACCGTCCAGTCGCCCTCGCCGCGGGCGACCAGGTCCAGCCGACCGGGCGGCCAGCCGAGCTTGCGGAGCATCTCCGGGAGCTTGGCGACGACCCCGGGCAGCACCAGGAAGTGCAGCCGCCGGCCGATCCGCCCTGGCGCGGCGGGCAGTACCGCCACCGGGCCGAGCTGGAGGTCCATCCGTTCCATCCGGGCCAGCGCCAGGCAGCCGGCCGTCTCCGGCACGTCCAGGACGTCGAAGGACCGCCCGGTGGGCAGCAGGATCGATGCCTGGGGGCGTTCCGTCCACCAGCGCCGTACCGCGCCCGGCCCGGCGCTCGCCTTGCGGGCCCAGTCCGCGTCCAGCGGGTGGGCACCCGGGAGCGCGCAGCGCGGGTCGCCGCAGGAGCAGCGGGCGGGCCCGTCGCCGTCGATCAGCCAGGCGCCCGGGGCGACCTCCCAGTGGCGTTTCTCGGCGTAGCCGACGGCTTCGAGGAGCAGCGGGGGCAGACCGGCGTTCTTGTCCGGGCCGGAGGCGTCGGGGATGTCTTCCACGCGCTGCTCAACTACCGTGCGTGAGGCTGGTTACGGCCCGACGGTGCCCGGTTGGGTGCATCCCGGCAATGTCACCCGTTCCGGTTACTCAACCGAGTTGGTGCGGCCGGAGCCCGGCGCAGCGGGGGCGCACGGGAGCATTTCCCAGGGCGCAAGGGGGGTGCGGATCGTCACCGTGGGTATCCCGCTGGCGTTGCTGATCGCTAACCTGGTGTCAGATTCCTTGGACGGTCGGACAGTCGGCAACAGATCAGCAGAATCGTCGCCCGCCGGCCGGGACCGGAGGGTGTGGGGAGGCGAAGCCCAATGGCCGCGAGACCACTCGTCGCACGACAGCCCAACGAGCGTCTGCAGCAACTGATCCAGGAGGCCAGCTGCTCCAACGCCGGCCTGGCCCGGAGGGTCAACCTCTGCGGCGCCGAGCACGGTCTGGACCTGCGGTACGACAAGACCTCCGTCGCCCGCTGGCTGCGCGGTCAGCAGCCGCGCGGGCAGGCGCCGGCGGTGATCGCCGAGGCGCTGGGCCGCAAGCTCGGCCGCAGCGTGTCGGTCGAGGAGATCGGCATGGCGGACGGCAAGAACCTCAGCTCCGGCATCGGGCTGCAGTTCGCGCCGACCCTGGGCGGCGCCCTGGAGCAGGTCTGCGAGCTGTGGCGCAGCGACGTCGGCCGGCGGGACTTCCTGACCGGGGCGACGGTCGCCGCCTCCGCGCTGGTGGAGCCCAGCCGGGACTGGCTGATCACCCCGCCGGACCCGGTGGTGGCCCGCACCGGCGGGCCCCGGGTCGGCCCGACCGACGTGGCCGCGATCAAGGCGACCACCGCGATGCTGGTCGACCTGGACCACCGCTTCGGCAGCGGGCACGTGCGCCCGGTCGTGGTGCACTACCTCAACTCGGTGGTCTCCGGCCTGCTCGGCGGCGCCTACCGGGAGGAGACCGGTCGCCAACTCTTCGCTGCGGTGGCCCGGTTGACCGAACTGGCCGGCTACATGGCGGTGGACACCGGGCAGCCCGGGCTGGCCCAGCGCTACTACATCCAGGCGCTCCGGCTCGCCCAGGCGGCCGACGACCGCGGCTACGGCGGCTACGTGCTGGCCGCGTCGATGAGCCACCTGGCGGCCACCCTCGGCAACCCGCGGGAGATCGCCCAACTCGCCCGTGCCGCCCAGGAGGGCGCCCGGTCGGTGGCCACCCCGACGGCGATGGCGATGTTCTACGCCGCCGAGGCCCGCGGCCACGCCCTGCTCGGCGACGCCCGCTCCTGCGAGGCGGTGGCGGCCAGGGCGCTGGAAATGATGGAGAAGCGCCGCGCGGAGGACGACCCGGACTGGATCGCCCACTTCGACGACGCCTACCTCGCGGACGAGCTGGCGCACTGCCACCGGGACCTGGAACAGGCCGGCCCGGCCGAGCACTACGCCCGCCGGGCGCTCGACCTGCACCCGCCGACCCGGGTCCGCCGCCGTGCGGTGGACCTGGTGCTGCTGGCCACCGCCCAGCTGCAGCAGCGGGACCTGGAACGCGCCTGCGAAACCGGCACCCAGGCGGTTCGGCTGCTCAGCGGGCTGCGCTCCAACCGGGGCGTGGAGTACCTGGACGAGTTCCGGCGCAGGCTGGAGCCGTACCGGGAGCAGCGGGTGGTCCGCGAGTTCCACGCCCGGGCGGACGCGGAGGCCGCCTGACCTGGGGCGGACCCGTAGCGTCGGGGCGGGGAGCGTGACGGATGTCCCGCCCACGTGGTCACCCGGTGAGGCGAACCGGTAGCGTGGGCGCGACGTCCAAGGAACTGTGATGCTCCCAAGAACCGACGAGATGTGGTCCGCCGTCAGTGCGCGGTCCTGCACAGGTGAGGAATCGCGTTGAGTCAGCGCCGCTCGTACCCCAACTCGGGTGACTTCAACCTGGACGACCTGTTCCGCCCCGAGCCCGGTCAGCCGCAGGGCCAGCCGCAGCCCCAGTACCAGGGACAGCCGGGCCAGCCGCAGGCCCACTCGGCGGTGCCGCCGGTGGGGCAGCCGTCCGGGCAACCGGAGTACCTCGGCGAGGGCGCGCACGCGCTGCCGACCCAGGCGATGCCCGCGCAGCCCGTGCCGGGCCAGCCCATGCCCGCGCCGGGTGCGCCGTGGGGTGCGCCGCAGCCCGGGTACGGTGTGCCGCAGGCCGACCACGCCCCGGAGACGCAGCACCTGCCGCCGTACCCGGTCGGCGACCCGCAGGGGGCGGGCGGCTACCCGGCACCGCAGGCCCAGCCCGGCTTCCCGCAGCAGCAGCCCGCGCCCGGCTACCAGGCGTACCCGCCGGCCGCGCAGCCCCAGCCGGCCTACCCGGCGCAGGACCACGGCCAGGGCTACCGGCAGGGCTACGCCCCGGAGCGCGGGCAGGACTTCGACACCCAGGCGGGCGGGTCCGGCCGCGGTGGCCGCCCGTCCAACAAGCTGATCATCGGCGGAGTGGTGGCGGGTTGCGCGGCGGCCGGCATCCTGGTCGCCGTCCTGATGAGCGGCGGCAACGACACCCACACCACCAAGGACGACAAGAAGACCACCCCGGTCGCCGCCGGCACCGGCACCGCCCCCGGCACGGCGAGCGCGAGCGGCTCCGGCGCCGCCGTCGACCCGGACGTCAAGGCGCAGGCGCAGCCGCTGTCGGACCTGCTGGGCACCGCGAGCGACAGCCGCAGCTCGGTGGTCTCCGCGGTCGCCTCGGTGCAGAAGTGCGACAAGCTCCCCGACTCCCAGCAGGCCCTCGCCGCCGCGGCCGGCAAGCGCCGCGAGCTGCAGACCAAGCTCGGCCAGCTGAAGACGGACAAGCTGCCCGGCGGCCAGCAGCTGGTCGAGCAGCTCAACGCGGCCTGGACCGCCTCGGCCCAGGCCGACGACGAGTACGCGGCCTGGGCGCAGGACGCCCAGGCCTCCTGCGATGCGAAGAAGCAGGACAACCAGCACTACAAGAACGCCGTCCAGGCCAGCGGCACCGCGACCACCGCGAAGAAGCAGGCCTCCATGCTCTGGAACACGATCGCCGGCCAGACCGGCCTGCCCAGCCGCACCGACGGCGACCTGTAGCGCGGCCGACCCGCCCGTCTCCGCGCGTCAGGCCGGCGGGCGGCCCCCGGTGAGCACCCAGCGGACGTCCACGAAGCCCGGCTGCTGCAGGGTCATCCGGCCGTTCCTGACCACCTGGTACGTGACCCAGGTGTTCACCAGCCGGGGCGACGCGGTGCTGGGCAGCATGTTGGTGGTGCCCCAGTTCAGCGGCGGGGTGAGCCCGACGTCGATGCCCTCGCCGGCGTCCAGCAGCCCGGTGACCGACTTCGGGGCGACCGGCTTGCCCGCCTCCGACAGCTTCTGCGAGACCGCCCGGAACACCTCGTACGCGACCCAGGTGGTCTGCACCCCGGGGTCGGAGACGTCGATGGTGTTGCCGCCGGTGGTGTCGGCGCGCACCACCGCGCGCAGCCCGTCCCAGACCTTCGCTGACTCCGGCGGGTACCAGCTGGTGACGTAGGCGCCGCCGAGCGGGCCGGAGTCGCCGCCGGTGGAGTCGACCACCGACTGCTGGACGCTGCCGATCACCGAGGCGAGCCGGGTGTTCTTCGGGTTGAGCCGCCGGTAGGAGTCCAGCAGGTTGCCGGTCGGCTCGGCGGCCAGCGCGCTGGTGACGCAGTTGCCCGACTCGTCCTTGCCGATCGCCTTGCGGGCCACCGGGGTGTAGTCGGAGGACTGCTCGGGCGCCTTGACGTCCAGCAGCTTGATCCCGGCCGGGCGCAGCGCGGTGCCCAGGTAGCCGAGCAGGTTGTCGCCGGCCGGGGTGTCCGGGCGGACCAGCGACACGGTCTTGCAGCCGGCGTCCACCAGCTGGCGTCCGTTGCCCGCGATCAGCGCGGGCATGCCGCCGTCCACCGGGTAGGAGAGCGGGCTGGAGAACTCGGGCTGGGAGAGCCCGTACCCGCCGATCAGCGGGATGCCGGCGCGCTCCAGCACCGGCATGAAGGCGTCGCCCCACTGGCTGTAGGAGCCGATCACGGCGACGGCCTTGGCGTCCACCGCCTGCTGGGCGCAGGCACGGGCGCCCTCGGCGCTGTTGTGCTCGTTGCAGGTGAGCACCCGCAGCCGGTGGCCGTTCAGTCCGCCCTTGGCGTTGACGTCCTGGCCGATGGCGGAGGCGAGCGCGGTCATGCCGGGGCGGTCGGCGGAGCCGGTGCCGGACGGCGCCCAGGTCATCACGGTCAGGTCGCTGCCGCTGGTGGAGGCATCGGCCGGTCCGCCGCACGCGGAGGCCGAGAAGAGGGTGGGGAGCAGCGCTAAGGTGCTCGCTGCGGTGGCGATCGGACGTCGGCGGCGGCGCCGTCCGACCGCGGGACGGACCTGGAACGAGTCCCTTCGGCTGGTCATCGGTCTCCCTCTCTGGGGCGCACTCCGGCGCACCGGAATCAGCCAAGCCCCGGTGCCGCAAGCCGAGAGGGCCGAGTTGCGAACGTTGGGCAAACGGCGGCTGAAATCCGAAGGGGTACGCGTGTAGATCGCGAGTGGAGTACGAACAGACGGGGAACGTACGATCGTTCACCATGTCCGCCAGCACAGATTCTTCGCACCGGTCCGCCCGAACCCCTTCTCGTCCGGGCCACCGCTCCAGCACGATGGGCGGCATGCCGCTCAACGACCTGCCCTGGTGGCGCTGGCGCGCCCGACTGCGCTCGGCGCTGCACATGCTGTCCGACCCCGCGTTCCAGCAGGAGGCCTGGCTGGCCGGCCGGGAGGGGTACGGCGACGTGACCGACGCCGTCTACCGGCTGGTCGAGGACACCTGGCTGGACCGCTGGTCCGCCGAGAAGTACGTGGGCACGATGTTCCGCGACTCCGCCGAGGCCGCGCTGGTCGACGTCGCGGTGCTGCGGGCGGTGCAGATGCTGCACGAGGTCGGCGCGGACGCCCCGGCCTCCGCCTACCTCGGCCACCCCGGCTGGCCGGAGGCCGTCCGGGCCGCCCGCGAGGCGCACGTGCTGCTGGCCGCCAACGACGGGGACGACCCGGACGCGGCGCCCAAGTCGCTGGACGTGCTGCGCATCCTCACCCAGGTCTGAGAACCGGACCCCCCAGGTCTGAGAACCGGACCCGGGCGCCGGGTTCGAGGGCCGGGGCCCGGTCCCGGCCGGACGGTGCCGTCCCGCAGTACGGGCAGCGGGGCGGCGGCTGTCCAGGATGTGACACGCTGGGCCGTCCACGCACGTCACGAGCTCAGAACGGGATACCCCCAGTGGAACAGCAGCCGGCCAGCGCCCAGTACGTCCTCACGCTGTCCTGCCCCGACAAGCAGGGCATCGTCCACGCTGTCTCCAGCTACCTCTTCATGACCGGCTGCAACATCATCGACAGCCAGCAGTTCGGGGACGCCGACAGCGGGCTCTTCTTCATGCGGGTGCACTTCTCCGCCCCCGAGCCGGTCACCGCCGACAAGCTGCGGGCCAGCTTCGCCGCGATCGGCGCCTCCTTCGGGATGGAGTGGCAGATCCACCCGACCGAGGAGCGGATGCGGATCGTCCTCATGGTCAGCAAGTTCGGGCACTGCCTGAACGACCTGCTCTACCGCACCCGGATCGGCGCGCTGCCGGTGGAGATCGTCGCGGTGGTCTCCAACCACACCGACCTGCAGGGCCTGACCGAGAGCTACGGCATCCCGTTCCACCACATCCCGGTCACCAAGGACACCAAGGCGGAGGCCGAGCAGCGGCTGCTGGACCTGGTCGCCAAGGAGCAGGTCGAACTGGTCGTGCTGGCCCGCTACATGCAGGTGCTCTCCGACCAGTTGTGCACCGAGCTGTCCGGCCGGGTGATCAACATCCACCACTCCTTCCTGCCGAGCTTCAAGGGCGCCAAGCCGTACCACCAGGCGCACGCCCGCGGCGTGAAGCTGATCGGCGCCACCGCGCACTACGTCACCGCGGACCTGGACGAGGGCCCGATCATCGAGCAGGAGGTGGCCCGGGTCACCCACGACGTCAGCCCGGACCAGCTGGTCGCGCTCGGCCGGGACGTCGAGTGCCAGGCGCTGGCCCGCGCGGTGAAGTGGCACAGCGAGCACCGGGTGCTGCTCGACGGCACCCGTACGGTCGTCTTCGCGTAGCTCCGGGCCCTACGGGCGCTCCGGGCCCTACGGGCGGGACAGCAGCGGGAGCGCGTGCAGCACCTCGCGGACCGCGGCCCGGTCGCCGTGCTCGCCGACCGGCAGCCGGTCCGGGTCGCGGTGCGCGGCGGCCAGCTGGCAGAGCTCCAGGCCGTCCAGCACCATCGCGGCCACCGGCTCCCCGCCGGGCGGACCGGCGTCCGGGCCTCCCGCACCGGCGGCGCCGTCCAGCGGGACCAGCCACTCGCCGCTCGCCGGGCCGTCGACCACCAGCCGCAGCTGCCGGGCGGTCCGGCTCCCGCCGTCCGGCGCGGCCGGGGCCCCGGCGTGCTCGGGACGGGCGGCGCGCAGGCCGGCCAGCGCCCGGGGGAGCAGCCCGACCACCAGCTCCACCATCTGCCGCAGGTGCTGCGGCGCCGGCGGGTCGTACGGGTAGGCGACCGCGCGGGCCACGTCCTCGCCGTGCACGTAGCACTCCAGGGCGCGGTCCACGAAGGCGTCGCGCAGCGGCAGCACGCCGCAGCCGTAGTCGACCGGGGTGCTGCCCTGCGGGGCGAGCGCGGCGCTGCGCACCAGGTCGTGGGTCTGCCGCCGCCACCGGGAGCGCACCGACTGCGGCGGCAGGGCGCCCTGGTCGGCGAGCATCCGGGCGGTGCGCGCGGTGATCGCGCGGTACGGGCCGCCCTGCGGCGGGACGTGCGGCGCCGAGGGCGGCAGGGCCGGGTCCTGCGGCGGCACCCGTCGTCCGGCGGCTTCGGCGGGTGCGCCGGGGACGGCCGGCACCGGGTCGGGCAGGCCGAGGGCGAGCGCCAGGAAGCCGTCCACGGCGGTCAGCCGGCCGAGCACCTCGGCCGGGCGCAGCCGCTCGGTGCCGCCGTGCCACGGCAGTTCGGCGACCTCCTGCCACTCCTCCGGGCCGAGGTCGCGCAGCAGCGCGTCGAGCTTGGCGGTCTCCGCGGTGTACGGCATGCCCCAGGCGGGGACGGGCAGTTCGGCCGGACGGCGGGCCAGGCACCAGTCGAGCACCTGCTGGCGCAGCGGGCCGGGCTGGTCCAGCGGCTCGTCCAGGGAGAGCCAGCCGGCCGCGTCGCGCAGCCGGACCGCCTCCTCGGCGCACTCCGGGCAGGTGCGCAGGTGCTGTTCCAGCTCGGCGGACTCGCGGGTCGGGCAGGCGCCGAGGGCCCAGGCGCCGAGCAGCGAGCGCAGGGCGTCGTGCTGCTCCTCAGTGCTGCTCACGTCTCCCCGTCCCCGGCTTCGTCCTGGCGGGCGCGTTCCTCGGCCAGTTCGGTGGCCAGCAGCTCCAGTCCGAGCCGCATCCGCTGCTTGGCGGCCTGCTCGCTGATGCCGAGCAGCCGGGCCGTCTCCCGGTAGGTGCGGCCGTCGTAGTAGGTCACCGCGATGGTCTCACGCAGGGGTCCGGGCAGTGAGTCGACCACGTACTGGACGCGCGCGGCGGTGGCGACGGCGCGGATCTCCGCCTCGGTGCCCCGGAGGTCGCCGCCCGGCCCGTGCTCGGCCACCCGCCGCGCCCGCAGCCGTTCGACGGCGCGGCGGTGGGTGAGCGCGCCGAGCCAGGAGCGCAGCGTGCCCTGGGCGGGGTCGAAGTCCTCGGGGTGCTCCCAGACGTGGGCGAAGATCTCCCGGGTGAGCTGGGCGGCGGCGGCCTGGTCGGCGAGTATCCGCCCGGCCAGGCCGTGCACCATCGGGGCGAGCTGGTCGTAAAGTTCGCCGAGCGCGGTCTCCTCGCCGCGGGCGAGGCGGCGCTGCAACTGTGCGTCCCAGCGCGGGGCCCGCTCCGGGGTGGCCATCGGGAACCACCCTCCTGCCCGGGGTCGCTGGCTTACCCAACGGTATCTTGCGGCCGGTCGGCGGCGGGAGGGAATCCGGCAAGAACGGAATCCGTCCTCGCGGATCGCACCGGTGGGACCCTCCGCTCGTGGGACCGTCCGCGGATGCCGCTGTTCGAGAGCCGCTGGACATATGTCGCACGGGTGGTTCGCGAGTGGCGGGCGGGGCGCGGGGGGCGTGCGGCGGTAGGTTCCGGACCAGGGCGTGGCCTCCGTGGCCGGCGGATCGGCCCGGGCCGGACGAGCGCCGGTACGAGGCTCGCGAGAGTGAGCGGGACAGTATGCACTGCCCTGTCCCCCGATCGCCGGAATATGCCCGAAGCGCTTGCTGTGGTCCGCCCGCCCGCCCATCCTGAGGCGTATTCGTGTCGCGGCCGGTGCGCGACCGACGAGTCGGCGCGGACGAGTGGGCGCGGGTGGACGGTCGGGCGAGCGCCCGGGTGCGGCTCGGGTGGCGCCGGGCGGAGTGCGAGGGCCCGCCGGCCGGAGGATCCGGCCAGGTCGGGACTAGGCCGAACTGCGAGTGCGGGTGGTGGAGCGGTGCAGGTTCTTCAGGTACAGCTGGCGGTGCAGGCGGACCCGGCCGAGGTCGGCCGGGCCCGTCGGTGGGTGCGCTCGCGGCTGCTGAACCACGGGGTCGACCCGGACGCGCCGATGGCCGAGACGGTGGTGCTGGTGGTCTCGGAGCTGGTGACCAACGCCGTGGTGCACACCGGCTGTCCGGCCGTGCTGCGGCTCTGCCTGCCGGTGACCGGGAGCCAGGAGGAGGCCGGGCCGACCGCTCCGCTGCGGGTGGAGGTCGCCGACGCGAGCCAGGTCGCCCCCGCCCCGCGGCACGCCGGGGCGGACGAGGACGCGACCAACGGACGCGGCCTGGAGCTGGTCGAGCTGCTCTGCGAGCGCTGGGGCTGGTACCCGGACGGCTCGGGCAAGCGGGTCTGGTGCGAGATCGGCGCCGACGCCCGCCCGGCCGATCCGCTGGCGGACGTGGACTGGGCGGCTTTGGCGCAATAGCGGCTTTCACGGCGGCCGGGAGCGCTTGGCGATCACCGGCCGAAAGGTGACGCAACCATTCCGAATTTCCGACTACCCATTGACGTGACGTATCCGACTGATCACGCTTGGGTGCGGCTCTCCGTCGCGAGGGGACGCCGAGGGGACGCCCGTCCACCACCGCGGTGCCGCTGTCCAGGGGGATCGTGTCAGCGAGGGGGCCGCGGAATGCCGGTGGCGGGCCGCTCCTCGGCGAGTGCGGAGGCCGCGGCGCGGGTTTCAGGGCCCGCGCGTCGCGATTGGATGGCGGCGTGCCGTGCCGTGCTCGGGGTGCGCGCGGCCTGCCGCCATCCAATGCGCCGTCCCGGGGCGTAGGGATCCGGCCACCCGACGGGCCGGCCACCCGACGGCCGGCTGCCCGGCCCGCCCGCGCAGCCGCCCTACCGGGGTGCCGTGCGGAAGGTGCGCCGGTAGGCGCTCGGCGCCACGTCGAGCCGGCCGCGCAGCTGCAGCCGCAGTGAGGCGGCGGTGCCGAAACCGGACTCCCGGGCGATCTGGTCGATCGTCAGATCGGTCCGTTCGAGCAGCTGGCGGGCCCGTTCGGTGCGCTGGGTGGTGATCCACTGGCCGGGGCTGGCGCCGGTCTCCTCGCGGAAGCGCCGGGTGAAGGTCCGTACGCTCATGCCCGCCCGGTCGGCGAGCCGGCGCAGGGCGAGCGGCTGGTCCAGGTGCTCCAGCGCCCAGGCGCGCACCGCGGCGGTGCCGTGGTCGTCGGCGTCCACCGGGCTCGGGGCCTCCACGTACTGCTTCTGGCCGCCCTCGCGCCACGGCGGCACCAGGCAGTTGCGGGCCACCGCGTTGGCCACCGCGCTGCCGTGGTCGCGGCGCACCACGTGCAGGCAGAGGTCCACCCCGGCGGCGACCCCGCCGGAGGTGAGGATGTCGCCGTCGTCGGTGTAGAGGACGTCCGGGTCGAGCCGCACCCGGGGGAACAGCCGGGCGAAGCGCTCGGTGTAGCGCCAGTGGGTGGTGGCCGGGCGGCCGTCCAGCAGGCCTGCGGCGGCCAGGATGAAGGATCCGGTGCAGATCGACATCAGCCGGGTGCCGGGCCGGATCCGGCCCAGCGCGTCGGCCAGTTCGGGGGTGAAGCAGGCGTCGGCAACCGTCGGGCTGGAGTCGGCGGAGGCCGGGATCACCACGGTGTCGGCCCGCTCCAGGAGTTCGGGCCCGTGGTCGACCATGACCCGGAAGTCGGTGCTGGTGGCGACCGGCCGTCCGTCCAGGGTGCAGGTGGCCACCTCGTAGTGGGGCTGTCCGGCCGGGTCCTTGGCACCGCCGAAGATGCGGGCGGGGATGCCGAGTTCGAAGGCGATCACGCCGTCCAGGGCGAGTACCGCGACCAGGTGCGCCATGTCGTCCCCTCTGGTGTCGGCGGGTCCGGGACAGCGTACGCCAGGCCGTGGCCCGATTCTTGCGAAAGCTGTCATTCAGGCCACTCGTCCGGGCCCCCGGTGGCCCGGGACACTCGTCCGCGTGACCGAACGCAGCGCCCTCGCCCCCACGCCCGGCCCCGATCCGACCGCCGCCGATCCGACCGCCGCCGATCCGACCGCCGCCGATCCGACCGGCCCCGACCCGGTGGGCTCCGACCGGGCCGTCCCCGCCAAGCGCCCCCGGGTGCACTACGCCTGGGTGGTGGCCGGCGTCGCCCTGCTCGTCCTGCTCGGCTCGGCCGGCTTCCGCTCCACGCCGAGCCTGATGATGGACGCCCTGCACAACGAGTTCGGCTGGTCGCTCGGGACGATCTCCGCCGCCACCTCCGTCAACCTGACCCTCTACGGCCTCACCGCGCCCTTCGCCGCCGCCCTGATGGACCGGTTCGGGGTGCGCCTGGTGGTGGTCTGCGCGCTGCTGACCATCTCGGTCGGCTCCGGGCTCACCATGCTGATGCGCGAGCCCTGGCAACTGGTGCTCTGCTGGGGCGTGCTGGTCGGCCTCGGCAGCGGCTCGATGGCCGGCGCCTTCGCCACCACCATCACCGGGCGCTGGTTCCAGGCCCGCCAGGGACTGGTGACCGGCGTGCTGACCGCCGCCGGCGCGGCCGGCAACCTGGTCTTCCTGCCGGTCGGCGCCTGGCTGGTCGAACAGCACGGCTGGCGCTCGGCCGTGGTCGTGGTCTCGCTCGCCGCCAGCGCCGTCGCCGTCCCGGTCCTGCTGCTGATGCGCGAACGGCCCGCCGACGTCGGCCTGCTGCCGTACGGCGCCACCGAGGAGCCTCCGGCACCCGTCACCGACGGCCGCGCCCTGGCCCGTTCGCTGCGGGTGCTGCGCGACGCCGCCCGCACCCGGGCGTTCTGGCTGCTGGCCGGCTCCTTCGCGATCTGCGGCGCCACCACCGCCGGACTGGTCGGCACCCACTTCATCCCGGCCGCGCACGACCACGGCATGCCGGTCACCACCGCCGCGAGCCTGCTCGCCCTGATCGGCGTCTTCGACGTGCTCGGCACCGTCTTCAGCGGCTGGCTCACCGACCGGGTCGACTCCCGGGTGCTGCTGACGGTCTACTACGCGCTGCGTGGCCTGTCCCTGCTCCTGCTGCCGCAGCTGCTGGCCGGCTCGCTGCAGCCGCCGATCCTCGCCTTCGTCATCTTCTACGGGCTGGACTGGGTCGCCACCGTGCCGCCGACCGTCGCGCTGTGCCGCCGGCACTTCGGCGAGGACGCCCCGATCGTCTTCGGCTGGGTCCTGGCCGCCCACCAGATCGGCGCGGCCGTCGTCGCCGGGCTGGCCGGCCTGGCCCGCGACGCGCTCGGCAACTACGACCTGACCTGGTACGGCGCCGGCGGGCTGTGCGCGATCGCGGTCGGGCTCTGCCTGGCGCTGCGCACTGGGGGGAGCGACCGGCCGGGTGCTGCCGGTGCTGCCGGTGCCGCTGCGGATGCTGCCGCGAAGGCGGTAGGCGCGAAGGAGGTTGTTGCGGAGGCATAGGCTCCGCTTCATGGCGCTCACCTTCACCCTGGACCCGAAGCTCGACCCCGACCTGCGGACGGAGATCGTCCGGCTCTGGGCCGACGTCACCAACGCCGGCGGCGCGGTCGGGTTCGTGGGGCCGGTCACGGAGGACGAGGTGTGGGACACCGCCGACCACCAGTTCGCCGGGGTCGGGCCGGACGGCCCGGACCGGCTGCTGGCCGCGCACGACGCCGACACCGGCCGACTGGTCGGCGTGCTGTTCTTCGAGTCGGTGCGCTTCGGCCCCATGGAGCACTGGCGGATGCTCAAGCGGGTCATGGTGCACCCCGACTGCCAGGGCCGCGGCTACGGCGCCGAGCTGCTCGCCGAGGCCGAGCGGATAGCCAGGGAGTGGGGTCTGGAGGCGCTGCGGCTTACCGCGCGCGGCGGCCAGGGGCTGGAGGACTTCTACGCCCGCAGCGGCTACCGCGAGGTCGGCCGGGTGCCGGCCGCGATCCGGATCGCCCCCGGCGACGACCGCGACGACATCACGATGTGGCTCGACCTGCGCTGACCCCCGCCGCCGACGGGGCCGGACGGCTCGGGTGGGCGACCCGCCCTCCTCGCCCGCCCTCCTCGCCCCACTCCGGGCAGGAGGGGCCGTCCCCACGGCGGCCGTCAGGCATGCTTGACTGGAGGACCGGCCCCGCCAGGTCCCCGCGCAACGAGAAGGATGTGTTCCAGTGAGCAGCAACGGACCGGAGAAGTCGCACGCCACGCTCCGCTACACCTCCATGCGCGTCAGCATCTTCCTCGGCTGCCTGCTGGTGGCCCTGCTGCTCGGGCACTTCCGGATCATCCCGGTCAGCGGCGAGGCGGGCATGATCTTCCTGTTCCTGCTGGCCGCGGTCGCCTCCGCGCCGCTCAGCTACGCACTGCTGAGCAAGCAGCGCGACGCGATGTCCGCCCAGATCAGCGGCAAGGTCGCGGGGATGCGCAGCCGTACCGCCGACCGGATCGCCGCGCAGAACGCCGAGGAGGACGCCGCCGACGACGCCGCCCGCGCGGCGGCCACCGGGCGGAACTGACCCCGCCCTCGACCACCGCCTCCCCGCCGCAGCCGCCGTGCCCGTCACCCCAGACCCCGCGCCGCCGTCCGAGCCCCGGTCCGAGCCCGCGTCCGGGCAGCTGCCCGAGCAGCCGCCCGCCGAGAGTGCGCTCGGGACCTGGCCGGCCCCCGTCCGCCGGCCCACCGGGCGGGACGTGGCCCGGCTCGCCGGGGTCTCCCAGGCCACCGTGTCACTGGTCTTCTCCGGCTCCGAGGCCGGCCGCAGGGTCTCCGAGGCCACCCGGCAGCGGGTCCGGGAGGCCGCCCGCAGCCTCGGCTACCGCCCGCAGGCGGCCGGCCGGCAGCTGCGGCTGGGCCGCAGCGGGATGGTCCTGCTCGCCGTGCCGAACCTCCAGGGCCCGTTCTTCGGCCGGGTGCTGGACGGCGTCCACCAGGAGGCCGGGCGCAACGGCCTTGCCGTGGTCGTCAGTTCGGGCTGGGGCAGCGCGACCCTCGCCGAGGCCGCCACCGCCGGACGCTTCGACGGCCTGCTGATCTGCTCCCCGGACGACAGCCAGCTCGGCGAGCTGCCCGCCGACACCCCCGCCGTGTTCCTGGACGCCGACCCGGGCACCGACCGCACCCGCCCGACCGTCGAGCTCGACGTGGCCGGCGGGATGCGCGCCGCCGTCGAGCACCTGGCCGCCCTCGGCCACCGCCGGATCGGCCGGCTGCGCTCCACCCACGCCGCGTACACCTTCCGGGTGCGGCAGGCCGCCTTCGAGCAGGCCGTCCGGGAACTCGGGCTGGACGTCGTGGAGTTGGGCGTGAGTCTGAACGAGGGGCACCGGGCCGCGCGGAGCGTGGCGGACCGGCTGCTGGCCCGGGCGGACCGGCCGCGCGCGGTGGTCTGCGACGACGACGTGGTCGCCTCCGGGGTCTACCAGGCCGCCACCGAGCTGGGGTTGCGGGTGCCGGAGGACCTGTCGGTGGTCGGCATGGACAACGTCGCGGTCGCCGCGCTGCTGTCCCCGCCGCTGACCACCGTCGATCTGCCCGGCGAGGAGCTGGGCCGGGCGGGCGCGGCCGCGCTGGCGGGCCTGCTGCGCGGGGAGCGGGTGGAGCCGGTGGCGCCGCTGGCCACCTCGCTGGTGCTGCGCTCCTCCACCGCGTCGGCATAGGGCGTGCGTGGTGGATCTTGCGGGGTCCGACAAGATCCACCACACCCGCCCAGGCCCCGCCGGGGCCGCCCCGGCTGATCAGCCGTGAGGGGAGCGGGAGTCGGGACTGTGCCCGCCGGCCAGACCACCGGCGGGCACAGTCGTCCGTGGGGGCGGGCTCAGCCCACCGGGACGGGCCGGGCCGGTGCGGCGGGTGCGACGGGCACCGCGCGGAACCAGCCCCGGGCGGCGAACAGCAGCAGCCCGCCGAGCGCGATCCCGCCCGCCGCGCACAGCGCGACCGGGCGCAGCGAGCCCTCGGCGAGGTTGCCGGAGACGGCGTAGCCGAGCGAGTTGCCGGTGGCGAACAGGGTGACCAGCCAGGCGAAGGCCTCGGTGACCGTGCCGGCCGGCGCCAGCTCGGCGACCAGGACGAACGCCGCCGCGAGCAGCGGCGCCAGCATGACCCCGGACAGGAAGGCCAGCGCGGCCATCGGGTACGGGCCGGGCAGGGTGACCAGCGGCAGGTAGGAGGCGGCCATCGCGAGCGCCATCACCCAGGTGCGGGTCGCGGTGGTCTGCCGCCACTTGACCGCGCCGTAGGCGAGCGCGCCGAGCAGTCCGCCGAGTGCCGCCAGCGCCAGCAGGGTGCCGGCGCCGCCCGGCAGCGCATCGGCGTGGTGCTCGGCGTAGGCGATGAACAGCACGTTCTGCGCGCCGACCGCCCACCCGGCCCCGGCCAGTCCGAGCAGCAGCAGCACCAGACCGGGGGAGCGCAGCGGTCCGAGCAGTCCGGCGGAGTGCTCGCGGACCGGGGCGCGCCAGGCCTGGGCCGGGGCGGCGGTGGCCACGATCAGTGCGCCGGCCAGGCCGAGCCCGGCGGCCACCCAGAGCGCGGCGACCGGGCTGAACAGGCCTGCGATCCCGGCGACGGCCAGCGGTCCGGCGACGTAGAGGATCTGCTGGGAGGCGGAGTCGAAGGCGTAGGCGGTGTCGAGCTGCTCCTCCTCGACGACGTCCGGCCAGAGCGAGCGCAGGCAGGGTTCCAGCGGGGGCATCGCGAGGCCGGCGATCGCGGCGCCGACCGGGGCGGCGAGCGGGGAGGCGGGGGCGAGGGCGAGCAGTGCGTATCCGCCGCCGGCCACCACGGCGGAGGCGAGCAGGACGCGCGGCTGCCCAGTGCGGTCCACGATCCGTCCGAGCACCGGCCCCCCGACGGCCGCCGAGATCGCGTACGCGGCGGTGGCCAGCCCGATCCGCCCGTACGGCGCGCCGGCCTCGCGCAGGGCGAGGGCGATCACCAGGGCGGTCATGCCGGCGGGCAGGCGGCCGAGCAGGGTGCCGAGGAGTAGGCGGGTGACGTGCGGGGCGCGGAGCAGGGCGAGGTAGCCCATCGGCGTCCTCTCCGGTCTGGGCAGGCGGGGGCGGGGACGGGTCAAAGTTATACGTATAACTGCCCGGCGGTCAATCCGACCGTCAGGCTGGTCTGATGGGGTGTCAGCTTCGTTCGTGTCCGGAGCTCAGGCTTGGGGTCGGGTGCGAACGGGGAGAGGTCTGCCATGACCTCAAACAAGTACTTTGAACATCTCAAACCTTTACTGCTAACGTATCGGCCATGACAGCCTCAGACGCATTGCGGATGCACGGCCCGGGCCAGCTGCCCGGCGCCGCCCGCCCGTGCGCTCTGACCGGTGCTGTGGACAGCCCGCGCCGTTGTCGCGCCATGAGCTGTACCGCGGCGGCACGCCCCTGACCGGGGGCCCCGACCTCTTCCGTCCGGCCCCGCGCCGTGCCGCCTGCTCCGCCTTGCTCCGCCCCACACCTCACCGTCAGCAACGCCCTCCCCCGGAGACGCTCCCCCATGTCCACAGCGCCCGAGGCGACTTCGTCGCCCTCCGTGCTCGCCCGTATCCGCAAGACGCCGTTCTGGGTGCAGATCGTCGCCGGCCTCGCGCTCGGCGTCGGCCTCGGCTACCTCGCCCGGGCCGCCGACATCTCCTGGCTGGCCACCACCCTGGAGACCATCGGCAAGATCTTCGTCCAGCTGCTCAAGCTGGCCGTCCCGCCGCTGGTGTTCACCGCGATCGTGGTGAGCGTCGCCAACCTGCGCAACGTCACCAACGCGGCCCGGCTGGCCACCCGAACGCTGCTCTGGTTCATGATCACCTCGCTGATCGCGGTCGGCATCGGCCTGGGCCTGGGCCTGCTGACCAACCCCGGCAAGGGCACCGACCTCAAGACCGAGGGCCTCAAGGCGCTCGACTCCAAGGGCACCTGGATCGACTTCCTGACCGGGATCTTCCCGACCAACATCGTCGACGCCTTCGCCAAGGTGAACGTGCTGCAGATCGTCTTCATGGCGGTCGTGGTCGGCGCCGCCGTCATCAAGCTCGGCGCCAAGGCCGAGCCGGTCCTCAAGCTCAACGAGTCCGTGCTGGAGCTGACCCAGACCGCGCTGTGGTGGGTCATCCGGCTCTCCCCGCTCGGCACCCTCGGCCTGATCGGCAAGTCCGTCGCCAAGTACGGCTGGGACCTGCTCAAGCCCTTCGCCACGCTGACCCTCGACATCTACGTCGGCTGCGCGCTGGTCCTCTTCGTCGTCTACTCGCTGCTGCTGCGTTTCGCCGCCGGCCTCAACCCGCTGCACTTCTTCAAGGGCGCCTGGCCCGCGATCCAGCTGGCCTTCGTCTCCCGCTCCTCGGTCGGCACCCTGCCGGTCACCCGCCGCGTCACCGAGCGCCTCGGCGTCCCCAGCGAGTACGCCTCCTTCTCGGTGCCGTTCGGCGCCACCACCAAGATGGACGGCTGCGCCGCGATCTACCCGGCGATCGCCGCGATCTTCGTCGCCCAGGTCTACAACATCGAGTTGGGCATCAAGGACTACATCCTGATCGCCTTCGTCTCGGTGGTCGGCTCGGCCGCCACCGCGGGCCTCACCGGCGCGATCGTCATGCTGACGCTGACCCTGTCCACCCTGGGCCTGCCGCTGGAGGGCGTCGGCCTGCTGCTCGCCATCGACCCGATCCTGGACATGATGCGCACCGCGACCAACGTCGCCGGTCAGGTGCTGGTGCCGGTCGTGGTCGCCGCTCGGGAGAAGATCCTCGACGTCGCCGCGTACAACAGCCCCTCGGGCGACCTGTACGACGCGGACGCCGCCCCGACGGCCGCCGTGCAGGGCGCGGCCGCGGCCTGATCCCCGGCGGCACTCCGCCGGCATACCGTCGGCATACCGCCGATGCGGCGAAGGGCCCTCTCCCGGTCACCGGGGGAGGGCCCTTCCGCGTTCTCCGTGGCCGTTCGGGGTTCTCCGTGGCCGTTCGGAATTGCGTTCGAGTCCGTCCGGGCGGGTTCTCCCGGATAAGGCAGGGGGCCCACCGAAAGGCGGGCCCCCTTGGGTACTGCTCTTGTGCTCACGGTGACGGCTGTCGGGAGCCGTCGGTGGACCCGTCGGGGTCCCGAGCGATCAGATCATCAGAGGATGGTCAGACGGCGGTGACGTTCTCCGCCTGCGGACCCTTCGGGCCCTGGGTGACGTCGAAGGTGACCGCCTGGTTCTCCTCCAGCGAACGGAAGCCGTTCGCGTTGATGGCGGAGTAGTGAACGAAGACGTCCGGGCCGCCGCCCTCCTGGGCGATGAAGCCGAAGCCCTTCTCAGCGTTGAACCACTTGACGGTTCCCGTGGCCATGCCGTTCTCCTTGCGAGGCGTGTCGGGGACCACACCGTGTGGCCCCCAGTCCGCTGCGCTGATCGCCCTGCCTCCGGACGAGTCCGAAGTTTTTCGATATTGCTGAAAAACTACAAAAAGCCTGCGGTTACATGCTCCGCAGGCTTCAAGTACTGCAAGGGGAATCAAACTGCAACTGAGGGCAACGCTAGCATGCGGCCGCTGTGACGACCAGAGGTCGCTTTCGGGGCCGGAGGCGCGTGTCGGAAGGCCGGGAGCGGGCGTGGAAAGGCGCGTTGGGGGCGCGTAAGGGCGTGTCGGGTGGCCGGTGCGAGCCGTCCCGAACGGCGGGCATACGCTGCGGGGAAGCGCACGAACAGCAAGGGAGCGGCGCAGTGGCAGCACCGGACGCACAAACACCGGACGCGCAAACGCGGGAGCCCCGACAGAACACCCCGGTCCGGCCTCGGGTCGGCCATATTCAGTTCCTGAACTGCGTGCCCCTCTACTGGGGCCTCGCCAGGACCGGCAATCTGCTCGATCTGGACCTCACCAAGGACACCCCGGAGAAGCTGAGCGACCAGCTCGTCGGCGGCGCCCTGGACATCGGTCCGATCACCTGCGTGGAGTACCTGCGCAACGCCGACGACCTGCTGGTCCTGCCCGACATCGCGGTCGGCAGCGACGGTCCGGTGATGTCCTGCCTGATCGTGAGCAAGGTGCCGCTCGCCGACCTCGACGGCCGCCGGGTCGCCCTCGGATCCACCAGCCGTACCTCCGTCCGGCTCGCCCGGCTGCTCCTGGAGGAGCGGGAGGGCGTGCGCCCGGACTACTTCAGCTGCCCGCCGGACCTCAGCGCGATGCTCGCCGAGGCCGACGCCGCCGTGCTGATCGGCGACCCGGCGCTGCGCGCCTACCTCGGGCAGGCGGCCGAGCTCGGGCTGACCGTCCACGACCTCGGCGAGATGTGGAAGGAGTGGACCGGCCTGCCGTTCGTCTTCGCGGTCTGGGCGGTGCGCCGCGAGTTCGCCGAGCGGTGCCCGGAGCTGACCTCGGCGGTGCACCGGGCCTTCCTGGAGTCCCGCGACCTGTCCCTGGTGGAGGCGGCCAAGGTCGCCGAGCAGGCCGCCCGTTGGGAGGCCTTCGGGGCGGACGTGCTGGAGCGGTACTTCAGCGAGGCGCTCGACTTCTCGCTCGGCGAGCGGCAGTTGGCCGGCGTCGCCGAGTTCGCCCGGCGGGTCGCGTACGACAGCGGCTTCGAGCCGGACGTGGCGGTGCGGCTGCTGGAGCCGGCGGAGCTGCCGGTGTAGCCGGGGGCTGCGGCTTCGGTGGGGGCCGTCGGTCCTGTCGGTGGGCTGAACCGGGTCGGCCCGGTACGGTCTGCTCCCGAGGCGCGTCCGGCGGGTGACCCGCGGGAGGCGCCTCGGGAGCGGCGTACGCGGCCGGGCACCCGTCCGGGGGTCGCGCGTGCGAGTGCGAGGGGAGCGTGCGGGCATGCGGGCACTGGGGTCGGACGACCCGCGCCAGGTGGGCGCCTACCGGCTGCTGCGGCAGCTCGGTTCTGGCGGGATGGGCCGGGTCTACCTCGGCCGGACGGTCGGCGGGCGCACCGTCGCGGTCAAGGTGGTGCGCCCCGAGCTGGCGGACGACGCCGAGTTCCGCGCCCGGTTCCGGCAGGAGGTGACCGCCGCCCGGCGGGTCGGCGGCACCTGGACGGCGCCGGTCCTGGACGCCGACACCGAGGGCGAGCAGCCCTGGGTCGCCACCGGATACGTGGCGGGCCCCGCGCTCACCGTCGCCGTCCGGGACTACGGGCCGCTGCCCGAACCGGCCGTCCGCGCCCTCGGGGTGGGGCTCGCCGGGGCGCTCGCGCATGTGCACGGGCTCGACCTGGTGCACCGCGACGTCAAGCCGTCCAACGTGCTGCTGACCCTGGACGGGCCGCGGCTGATCGACTTCGGCATCGCCAGGGCGCTGGACGCGACCGCCGGCCTCACTCGTTCGGGTTATGTGGTCGGCTCGCCGGGCTTCATGTCACCCGAACAGGCGAACGGGCAGCCGGTCGGGCCGGCCGGGGACGTCTTCTCGCTCGGCGCCGTGCTGGCCTTCGCCGCCACCGGCGTGCACCCCTTCGGGGAGGGGGTCAGCGCCGCCGTCCTGCTCTACCGGGTGCTGCACGAGGAGCCGGACGTGGCCGGGCTGCCCGAGCGGCTGCGGGCGATCGTCCTCGACTGCCTGGCCAAGGACCCGGCCGCCCGGCCCACCCCGCGGCAGCTGGCCGCCCGGTTGGACCCGGAGGGCGTGGGCACCGCCGCACTGTGGGCCTTCCTGCCGCCGGCGCTGGCGGCGGGGGTGGGGCGCAGCGCGGTGGAGCTGCTGGACCTGGAGGACGAGCCGCAGGGGGCGCCTGCGGGCGAGGGGGCTCCTGCGGTCGGGGCGCCTGCGCCTGAGGGGGCTCCTGCGCCTGAGGGGGAGGAGCCGGTGCCGACTCCGACCATGCCCCCGTGCTCCTATCCGCCGGGAGGTTTCGGGCCGTCCCTGCCGCCCGCCAAGCCGTGGTGGCGGCGCCGGGCCGGGCTCGTGACGGTGGCGGTGCTGACGGCCGCGGTGCTCGGGGGCGTGGGGTACGGGGTGTGGGCGCAGCTGCACCGGGACGACCCGGTGGTGCCCGCCGTGGGGCCGCTGCCGGATCCGTCCGTCGATCCGGGCGATGCGATCGCCTCGCCCGGCGCCTTCGTGCCGGGCTCCCCGACCGGTTCCGCGTCCGCTTCCGACACGGCCTCTGCCTCCGCTACTGCCGCGGCTTCTGCTTCGCCGTCGGCGTCCGCGACGGGCGGGCCGAACGCGGTGCCGGCCGCGTTCCTGGGCACCTGGAGCGGGGACATGGTCACCGAGAAGGGCCTGCCCGCCGGCACCACCACGATCACCATCCGCCCGGCGGCGATCGGCCAGGAGGGCGCCACCAGCCGCAACGCCGTCACCGGACTGATCCCGATCAGCTGCGACGGCACCTGGACGCTCAAGTCGGTCTCCGACACCAAGCTGGTGTTCCAGTCCCGGCTGGTCCGCTCCTCGATCCCGGGCGCCTGCACCGGCGGGGCCAACGCGGAGACGCTCACCCTGCAGACCGACGGGACGATCCGGTTCACCTCCGCCGATCCGCCGGCCGGGAACCCGGCCGGGACCATGCGCAGGACGAACGGGGCGGCGGGCTGAAGCTGCCCGAAAGGCCTGGCGTAGGCTGGTTCGGCCGTACCCGAGTAGCACTTGAGAGAGAGAAGGCCGCCAGGTGACCGAGCTCGCAGCGACCACCCTCGATGCGTCCAGCACCGACCTGCAGGCCGTGCTCGACCGGGCCGCCGCCGGCGGCCGGATCACTCCGGAGGAGGCGCTGGAGCTCTACCGCTCGGCGCCGCTGCACGCGCTCGGCTCCGCCGCCGACGCGGTGCGCCGCCGACGCTACGCCGGTACCGAGCACATCGCGACGTACATCATCGAGCGGAACATCAACTACACGAACGTCTGTGTGACGGCGTGCAAGTTCTGCGCCTTCTACGTACCGCCGAAGAGTGACAAGGGCTGGTCCCGCGAGCTCGACGAGATCCTGCGCCGCTGCGCCGAGACGGTCGAGCTGGGCGGCACCCAGGTCATGTTCCAGGGCGGCCACCACCCGGACTACGGCGTGGAGTACTACGAGCGCGCGTTCTCGGCGATCAAGGCCGACTTCCCGCAGCTGGTGATCCACTCGCTGGGCGCCTCCGAGGTCGAGCACATGTCCCGGATCTCGGGCGTCTCCATCGAGGAGGCCATCACCCGGATCCACAAGGCGGGCCTGGACTCCTTCGCCGGCGCCGGCGCCGAGCTGCTGCCGGAGCGCCCGCGCAAGGCGATCGCCCCGCTGAAGGAGTCCGGCGAGCGCTGGCTGGAGATCATGGAGGTCGCGCACGGCCTCGGCGTGGAGTCCACCTCCACCATGCTGATGGGCACCGGCGAGACCAACGCCGAGCGGATCGAGCACCTGCGGATGATCCGCGACGTGCAGGACCGCACCGGCGGCTTCCGGGCCTTCATCCCGTACACCTACCAGCCGCAGAACAACCACCTGAAGGGCTCGACCCAGGCCACCGTCTTCGAGTACCTGCGGATGATCTCCATCGCCCGCCTGTTCCTCGACAACGTCGCCCACATCCAGGGTTCCTGGCTCACCACCGGCAAGGAGGCCGGCCAGCTGTCGCTGCACTACGGCGCGGACGACCTCGGCTCGGTCATGCTGGAGGAGAACGTCGTCTCGGCGGCCGGTGCCAAGCACCGCTCCAACCTCACCGAGCTGATCCACCTGATCCGGGCCGCCGACCGCGTCCCGGCGCAGCGCTCGACCACGTACCAGCACCTGCGGGTGCTGGACGACCCGGCGAACGACCCGGTCGACCCGCGGGTCGCCTCGCACATCGCCTCCACGGCGATCGAGGGCGGCACGGCGCACCCCGAGCTGAAGATCCTGGACAACTGAGGACGCCTGCCCCGCCGTGCTGACCCTGCACCGGGCGGCGTTCGTGCTGCCCGACCCGGCCGATCCCACCGCCCCGCCCATCCCGGACGGGGCGGTGGTGGTGCGCGGCGAGCGCGTCGAGGCGGTCGGACCGTACCGGGAGCTCGCGGCGGCGTACCCCGGTGCGCGAGTGCGGGACTGGGGCTCGTCGGCTGCGGCGTCGGCGGTTGCGTCGGCGGCCGAGTCGTCGGCGTCGGGGGCCGAGTCGTTGGCGTTGGCGGCGGCTGCGGTGGCCGGCCCGGCGTCGGTGGCCGCCCCGGCACTGATCGCGCCGGGGCTGCGCAATCCGTACGGGCACTGGCTGTTGGAACGCGCGTACCACCCGGATCCACGGGAGGAGATCGGCGTCGAGCCGGTGGCGGACGGGCTGGCCGGGTCCGTGGACGAGGCGCGGTGCGGGGCGAGCGCGCGGCGCGGGCTGCAGCGGATGCTCGGCTTCGGGGTGACGGCGGTGGCCGGGCCGTTCGAGCGGGCGTCGGTGCGGACGGCGGTGGCGCGGTCGGGGCTGGTGGGGTTGCCGGGGGAGTCTGGGTTGCCGGGTGCTTCGGGATCGCCGGGCTCTTCGGGTGCGGAGGGTGCCGGGGGCGCTTCGGAGGCCACGGGCGCGGGGCCATTGGATCCGCTGGCCGTGCTGCCGTTCGCGGAGGCCGTGTACGGGCGGGTGGCGGTCGGTGGCCGGGCGGACTTCGCGATGTTCGCGGCCGCGGGGGAGGGGCGCCCCGAGCCGGTGGCGGGCGGGTGCCTGGCCACGGTGCTGGGCGGGCGGTTGGTGTACCGGCGGCGCTGAGCGGGCCTGGGCGGGCCCAAGCGGGCCGGGCCTGGGCGGGCCTGAGCGGGCCGGGCCTGGGCGGGCCTGAGCGGGCCGGGCCTGGGCGGGCCTGAGCGGGGCCTGGGCTGGGAGAGCGCCGGTGCGAAGTGTGACGTACCCGTCAGTATTCGGATTCCCTTGCGGCGCACGGGACTTCCTTCGTATGCCACCGAACTCCACTGCTGGCGACCGGGGGTGATTGACCCTTCGCCGTGACCTGAGGGCCCGCCAGCGGATACGATCCCGGACAGCTCACTCCATACCCTCACCACACCACCGCCCGTGCCCGCGCACGGCGGGGCCGTGCCCCCGGCCCCGAAGGCAAGCCAGGACAGGAACCATGCAAACCGCGACCGTTCCCCCGCCGCGCATCCCGCGGTTGGGCCGTGGTTGGTACCTCGCCGCCGTGCTCAGCGCCGTGCTGGCCGTCGGCATGTGCCTGCTGGGTTGGCGCCAGGCCGACCAGGCCGACCGGATCGAGGCGCACCCGGTGAGAGTCGAGGGTGTCGTCACCCAGCTCCCGACCGGTGGCGGCACCTACAGCGCCGTCAGCTACCGGGTGGGCGGGCAGTCGCACACCGCGGCCGCGCTGCCGCTCGCGGACGGCACCAAGGTCGGCGACACGGTCTGCCTGGAGCACGCCGCCGACGACGCGGGTGCGGTGCGGATCTGCGGCGACACCTACCCGCAGCCGGTCGGCGTGGGCCTCGCCCGGTTCAGCGTGCCGGTCGCCGTGCTGCTCTTCGTGGTCTGCGTGCTGCGCATCCGGCGGTACCGGAAGGCCGTCGCGGTCCGTGCCGGGCAGGGGCGGCTCGCCGTCAACCTCGCGCTGGCCACCGAGGCGCTGGCGGACGGGATGCCCGCGATCACGCACGGCAAGCGCTCCCGCCGCAAGCGGCGCGCGGGCGGGCGGCGCGGGCAGCACTGAGGGGCCTGCCTTCCGGCCGGTGCGCCCCTCGGCCGTGCCGCCTTGGTCGTGTGGTCATGCGGCCTTGGCCGTGCCCCGTGGGTCGGGGTGTCCGTGCGAGGGTGAACAATGGGGGGCGTGACCCGAGCCTCTCTGGACAAGCAGCCGCACGAAGTCGCCGCCATGTTCGACGACGTCGCGGCGAAGTACGACCGCACCAACGACGTGCTCTCCCTCGGCCAGGCCCGCGCCTGGCGCCGAGCGGTGGCCGAGGCGGTGGCCGCCGGACCGGGGGACTTCGTGCTCGACCTCGGGGCCGGCACCGGCACCTCCTCGCTGCCCTTCGTCGAGGCCGGGGCCAAGGTCGTCCCGTGCGACTTCTCGGTCGGCATGCTCGCCGAGGGCAAGGCCCGCCACCCCGAGCTGGCGCTCACCGCCGGGGACGCCACCCGGCTGCCCTTCGCGGACGACACCTTCGACTCGGTGACGATCTCCTTCGCGCTGCGCAACGTCCAGGACACCGACGCGGCCCTGCGCGAGATGCTGCGCGTCACCAAGCCCGGCGGCAAGCTGGTGATCTGCGAGTTCTCCACGCCGACCTGGACGCCGTTCCGGACGGTCTACACCGAGTATCTGATGCGCGCGCTGCCGCCGGTCGCCACGGCCGTCAGCAGCAACCCGGAGGCGTACGTCTACCTCGCCGAGTCCATCCGGGCCTGGCCGGACCAGCCCGGGCTGGCCGCCAAGCTGCAGGAGAGCGGCTGGTCGAAGGTCGCCTGGCGGAACCTGACCGGCGGGATCGTCGCGATGCACCGGGCGTACAAGGTCGCGTAGCCGGTCGCGTGGTCGGTCGTGTGGCCGGCCCCGTGGTCGGTCGCGTGGTCGGTCTCCCAGCCGGTTTCGCAGTCGGATTTTCGTCGGTGCTGCGGTGGGGCGGTCCGCTGCGCGGGGCGCGGACGCTTCCGGTGGCGTGAGCGGAACTAGACTGCCGGAGACAAAAGCCGCCGTCCCCCGCCGCAGCTCCAGGAGTGTGTCCACGTGTCCGAGACCGCAGCCGATCTGACGAAGCCGGACAGCCCCGTGGAGAGCACGGCCGACGTCATCGTGGTCGGCGCGGGCCCGGCCGGCTCCACCACGGCGTACTACCTGGCCCAGGCCGGGCTGGACGTGCTGCTGCTGGAGAAGACCGCCTTCCCACGCGAGAAGGTCTGCGGCGACGGCCTGACCCCGCGCGCCACCAAGCAGCTGGTGGACATGGGCATCGACGTCTCCACCGAGAACGGCTGGCTCCACAACAAGGGCCTGCGCATCATCGGCGGCGGCGTCCGGCTGGAGCTGGACTGGCCCGAGCTGTCCTCCTTCCCCGACTACGGCCTGGTCCGCAAGCGCGCCGACTTCGACGAGCTGCTGGCCCGTCAGGCCGAGAAGGCCGGCGCCCGGCTCTACGAGCGCTGCAACGTCAGCGGGCCGGTCCTGGACGACCGCACCGGACGGATCGTCGGCGTCACCGCCAAGCTCGGCGACGAGAAGCGGTCGGTCACCTTCCGCGCCCCGCTGGTGGTCGCCGCCGACGGCAACTCGACCCGGCTCTCGCTCGCCATGGGCCTGCACCGGCGCGAGGACCGCCCGATGGGCGTCGCCTACCGCACCTACTTCAACTCGCCCCGCCACGACGACGACTACCTGGAGTCCTGGCTGGAGCTCTGGGACACCCGCGGCGGGCAGCGCAAGCTGCTGCCCGGCTACGGCTGGGTCTTCGGCATGGGCGACGGCACCTCCAACGTCGGCCTCGGCATCCTCAACTCCTCGCCGGCGTTCGGCGAGCTGGACTGGCGTGAGGTGCTCAAGGCCTGGTGCGCCGGCATGCCGGAGGAGTGGGGCTACACCCCCGAGAACATGACCGAGCCGATCCGCGGAGCCGCGCTGCCGATGGCCTTCAACCGGCAGCCGCACTACACCCGCGGCCTGCTGCTCGTCGGCGACGCGGGGGGCATGGTCAACCCGTTCAACGGCGAGGGCATCGCCTACGCGATGGAATCCGGGCAGATCGCCGCCGGCGTCATCGTGCAGGCCCTCGCCCGGGTCACCGACGGCGGCCGCGAGCGCGCCCTCCAGGCCTACCCGCGCATCCTCAAGGACGTGTACGGCGGCTACTACACGCTGGGCCGCGCCTTCGTGAAGCTCATCGGCAACCCGAAGGTGATGCAGATCGCCGCCCAGCGCGGCCTCACCCACCCGATGCTGATGCGCTTCACCCTCAAGCTGCTCGCCAACCTGACCGACCCGCAGGGCGGCGACGCGATGGACCGCGTCATCAACGGGCTCGCCCGAGTCGCGCCGAACGCCTGAGGCCGGGCGGCTGACGGTCGGGCGCCTGAGGCCGAACGCCTGACGGTCGGCTCTCCTTCTCCGGCTCGGCTGCTCTGGCTCTGCTCCTCTAGCTCGGTTCCTCCGCCGCCTCCCCGGGCCCGTCGATCGGGCGCCGAGAGGCGGCGGAGCGCTGTTCGACGTAGGCCAGGCGGTCGGCGAAGACCCGGGCCGCGTCCGGGGTGAGCGTCCGCAGGGCGACGAGGGCGGAGAAGACGACGTCGCAGAGCTCGTGCTGGACGTCCTCCCAGCTGTGGGTGACCCCCTTGCGCGGGTTCTGGCCGGTGGCGCCGATCACCGCCGCACCGACCTCGCCGACCTCCTCGGAGAGCTTGAGGATCCGTAGCAGGCGCTCCTCCTGCGGAGACTGCGCGCTCTGCCCGTCCAGCCATGCGACCAGATGGTCGACGCTCTCCCAGATCCGGCTGTCCATGCGGTGCTGCTCCCCTGCGGTGTCGTTGGTGCTGCCACCGTACGGGAGCGGGCCTGGGTGGGCGGTTGGCGGTCGGTCGGGCCGGTCGGCTTGGTGGGTCAGCGGGTGCTGATCTTCACGTGGCGGATGTTCACGGGGAGGTTGGGGAAGCCGTCGCCGGGGTTGTTCTGGTCGTCCTCGCCGGCGGCGGCGATCTTCTGCAGGACGTCCAGGCCGGCCGTGATCCGGCCGAACGGGGTGTAGGCGGGGGAGAGCTTGGTGTCCTTCCAGACGAAGAAGAACTGGCTGCCGTTGGTGTTCGGGCCGGCGTTGGCCATGGCCACGGTGCCCGCCGGGTAGGTGGCACCGGTCAGGTTCTCGTCCGGGAAGGAGTAGCCGGGCCCGCCGCTGCCCGTCCCGGTCGGGTCGCCGCACTGCAGGACGTAGATCCGCTGAGTGGTGAGGCGGTGGCAGTGGCTGCGGTCGAAGTAGTCGTGCTCGGCGAGGAACCGGAACGAGAAGGTGGTGCAGGGCGCCTTGTCGGTCAGTGCCTCGAAGGTGATCTGGCCCTGGCTGGTCCGTAGCGTCGCGCGGTAGGGCTGGGCTGCCTTCTTGGCGTCGAAGACCGGAATCCCCTTGAAGTTGTCGGCCGGGACGGCCGGTGTGTAGGTGCAGCCGGCGGCCGGGGTGGCGGCCGCGGGGGTGGGGGTGTCCGCGAGGGCGGTGCCGGTGCTCGCGACGAGCGGGAGGACGGTGGCGGCGGCGACCAGCGCCCAGTGCGTGCGCTTCACGTGACGGGCCTTCCGGGGGGTGGTGGACGGCTGGATTGTCATGGAGGCATCATCCACGGCCCGATGGGGATGCGGTAGGGGGCGGGACGGCAGTGGTTCTCCGGGGCCCAGGTGGGTGATGGTCGGTCAGCTGCGGTGTGGGGGAGTGGGGTTCCGCCGTTTCGGGTGCTGTCCGTGGCGTCCGTGTTGTGGGTGTTGCTGGTGATGCCGGTGTTGTGTGCGGCGCCTAGGCCGGGGTCGTCGGGGTGGCCGGGGTGGCCGGGGTCGTCGGGGCGGCCGGGGTGGTCGGGGTGGAGATGAAGAGCCCGGCGCGGGCGGCCAGGGCGGCGGCATCGGCGGCCCGCTCGGCGGTGTGGGCGTCCAGTGGCTCGCCGGAGACGAAGAGGCGGTAGTAGAGCGGCGCGGTGGCGGCCCGGACCACGTCCGCGCCGTCCGTCCCGGCGGGCAGGTCGCCTCGGGTGACGGCCCGTTCGGCCGCCTCGGCGGCCTGGCGGTGGCGGGTGGCGAAGAAGGCGCGCAGGGCGGCCGCGCCGGTGTCGGAGCGCTGGGCGGCGGAGATCAGCGCGGTGGGCGTGGGGCCCAGCTCCGGGTCGGTGAAGACGCTGAACACCTCCTGGGTGATCAGGCGGAGGTCCTGTCGGAGGTCGCCGGTGTCGGGCAGGGGCCAGGGCTGGTCGGCGGAGGCGGTCAGGGCGTCGGCGACCAGACCGTCCACCCCTCCCCACCGTCGATAGAGGGTCGCCTTGTGGACGCCGGAGCGGGTGGCGACCGCCTCGACGGTGAGGCCGTCGTACCCCTTCTCGGTGACCTCGGCGAGCGTGGCGGCGACCACGTCCGCCCGGACTCGGGCGCTGCGGCCGCCCGGACGCGGGGTGGGGGTGCGGGGCGGCTGCTCGGGGTGGGTGGCTCCAGGCAAAGTCGACTCCAGTCGCATTAAGGCTTGCTGTGGGGATGGTGGTCGTGGCAAGCTCATCGTAATGCGATTTCAGTCGCATTACGAGAGGAGCCTTCGTGACCGCCACCGCCATCCCCGACTCCAGCGCGCTCCACCCGCTCGCCGGCCACGACCGGGTCGTCCTGCTGCGACCGCTCGTCACCGATCCGCGGATCGAGGTCGGCGAGTACACCTACTTCGACGACCCGGACGGCGCCACCCGCTTCGAGGAGCGCAACGTCCTCTATGCGTACGGCCCCGAGCGCCTGGTGATCGGCAAGTACTGCGCGATCGCCACCGGGACCCGCTTCCTGATGGCCGGTGCTGCCCACCCGACCGTCGGCGTCTCCACCTTCCCGTTCACGATGTTCGGCGGCAGCTGGACCGAGCGGACCCTCGACATCGTCACCGGCCTGCCCAGCCGGGGTGACACCGTGATCGGCAACGACGTCTGGTTCGGCTTCGGGGCCACCATCCTGCCCGGGGTTCGGATCGGCGACGGCGCGATCGTCGCGGCAGGGGCGATGGTCACCGCAGACGTCGAGCCCTACACCATCGTCGGAGGAAACCCCGCCCGCCCGATCCGTCGCCGCTTCGACGACGCCGACATCGAGCGCCTGCTCCGGGCCGCCTGGTGGGACTGGCCGGTCGAGCTCGTCACCGAGCACGTCCGCGCGATCATGTCCGGAACTGCGGCGGACATCGAGGCGATCGCGGTGGCGAACGGCCTGCTCGGCAGCTGACCGTCCGGTGTCCGGAACGGCATTGATCACCGGGGCCCTGTGCGCGAGGATGGCGCCCCTCGCTCCACGTTCCGCCCTGTCCACAGCCGGGCCCTGCGCCCGGCTCCTTGGCCCGTCCGACGCTGTACGGTCCTCGCGCCTGCCGGTTCCGTACGCTCGGAGGGATCCTCATCATGCCTGCCTCCCTGTCCAAGGACTCGCCCCCGTCGGTCCTTCGTGATCTTCCGGTGCTGCTCGTGGCGGTCGTGTGGGGGTCGAGCTTCCTCGCCGTCCAACGGGTGGCCGAGCCGGGGACGGTCGTGGCGATGCTCGTGCTGCGCTTCGGGCTGGTGCTGCCGCTGCTCGGGGCGGTCGCCTGGCGGTCCCTACGGAGGCTGAGCCGCGCTGAGTGGCTCGGCGGCGCCGCGCTGGGACTGGTGCTCAGCGGGATCTTCCTGCTGGAGACCTACGGTGCCGTGCACACCTCCGCGACCAATGCCGGGCTGATCATCAGCCTCGCGATGGTGCTCACTCCGCTCGGCGAGAGCGCCCTCGGCCGGACCGCGCCACCGCGGGCCTTCCTGGCGGCCGCCGGGCTGGCCGTCCTCGGTGTCGCCCTGCTCACCGGCGACGGCGGGTTGCGCCCTCCCTCGCTCGGTGACCTGCTGGTGCTGGGCGCCGCCCTCGTCCGCTCCGCGTACGTCCTCGCCATGGCCCGCACCCGGGCCCTCCGAGACACCGACATGCTGGCCGTGACCTGGGTGCAACTCGCTGCGGCCACCGGAGTGTTCGCCGTGGTCGCGCTGTCCGTGGGGCCGACGCCGTGGACCGTCGCCCGCTCGTACGGGGCCGGCCAGTGGGCCTGGCTGCTGCATCTGTCCTTGTTCTGCACGCTGTTCGCCTTCTTCGTCCAGATGTGGGCTGTGCGGGCCACCTCGCCCTCGCGGGTGAGCCTGCTGCTCGGCACCGAACCGTTGTGGGCCGCCGTCTTCGGCATCACGGTCGCCGGGAACCGGATGGGACCGCTCGCCCTGCTCGGCGGAGCCCTGGTGCTGGTCGCGACCGAATGGGGCCGGCGTACCGCCCCCGTGCCGCGCCCGGCCGCGGACGAGGTGGTTGCGGGAGCCGACGAGCCGAGGCCGGAACCCGCCCAGGCGTGACGGGTCGCGGCCGTGGCCACCACCGCTGCGGTCACTGTCGTCGTGGTCACCGGCGGCGCCGCAGGGTCCGGCGGGCGTAGTCGACGGTGACCGCGCCGAGCAGGGGGCCCCAGGCCACCAGGGGCAGGTAGGCGAGCGTCATCACCAGGCCGGCGACGCCGTGCGGGGAGTCCGGCTCGGCCATGTTCCGCGCCCAGCCGCCGAGCAGCGCGGCCGTACCGAGGCCGGTGAGTATCAGCGAGCCCAGTGCAGCCGGGACGACCGCGGCGAGCGGACGGACCCGGCGGCCGCCGACCAACGGGATCCAGCGGGGCACGACCTGCCCCCACGGCCGGACCAGGCCCATGGTCAGGAACGCCAGGGCTTCGGCCAGGGTGCTCAGCGCGATGACGTAGACGGTGCCCCAGCCCGGCTGGTGCTCGCCGTACGCGGCGGCGGTGGCTCCGGTGAAGCCGACCGGAACACCGAAGCCGAAGACGATCCGCCACACCCCCGAGGGGACGGTGGTCCACACGGCGGCCTTGGCGGCCAGCTCGGCCCAGCGCGGGGCGAGCGGGACGCCGCGGGCGGTGGTGCGGGGCTGCTCGCCGGCGCCGCGGGTGTTGATCACGAGCTTCGACATGGTGGAACTCCCTCCTGGTCCGGCCCTCCCGGCCGGTTCGATGGCTCAAGACTGGAGGTCCACCAGGGCTTCGCGGCAGTGCCGATCGGGCTGTTCTCCCTGCTCAACAGGCCTGTGAAATATGCCGATCGGCACAGGCGCACCGCCTGCCCCGCGTCGTAACGTGAGGGCAGTCGAGAGGGGCGGTGACGATGACTCAGATGCTGTCGCTGGTTGTGCCGGTCCTGCTGCTGCCGGCCTGGTCGGTCCGCGGGCGCCACGGGTCGGCTGCCGTGACGACCGCGCTCGGTGCGGTGTCGGTGGCGGTCTCGGTCACCGTCTGGTCCACCGGCCACTGGACGGCGGGGAACCGCTGGCCGGGGCTGGTCGGTCTGGCCGAGCTGGCCGCCCTGCTGCTGGCGGTGGTCCTCAGCCTGCGGGCCGAGGACGGCCCGAGGTGCGCGGCGGCGGCCTGGACGGCGGGCGGGGCGGTCGCGCTCTGGCCGTCCCGGTTCGACGGGCCCGCCGACGCGCTCACGCTCTTCGGGTTCGGGTCGATGCTGTCCCTGCCGGCCGTGCTGGTCGGGCTCTACCTGCGGGGCCTGGACGACGGCCGGGCCCGCGCGGTGGCCGAGGCGAGGCGGGCCCAGCGGCTCGAACTGGCCCATGACCTGCACGACTTCGTGGCGCACGACGTCAGTGGAATGGTCGCCCAGGCCCAGGCGGGGGCGTACCTGGCTTCTCTCGACCCCGCGCGGGCGGCCGAGATGTTCGAGCGGATAGAGCAGGCCGGGCAGCGGGCCCTGGCCTCGCTGGACCGGACCGTGCAGCTGCTGCGCAGCGAGGAGGCCGGCGGCCGCGGTCCGCAACCCGGCCTCGCCGAACTGGCGCAGGTGGCCGAGCAGTTCACCGCAGCAGGTGGCGCCGAGGTTCGGTTGGAGTTGCCGGAGGGGCCGGTGCCGCGCGAGGTGGAGGGCACCGTCCACCGGATCGCGGTCGAGTCCCTGACCAACGTCCGCCGGCACGCCCCGGCCGCGCGTACGGTCGAGGTTCGGGCACGCGCCATCGGCGGGCGGTTGGAGTTGACCGTGACCGACGACGGCGGGGTGCCGTCGCCTGGTGGGCGTCCGCGTCGGGTCGGCGGGAGCGGGCTCCCGGGGCTGGCGGCCCGGGTGGAGGCCCTCGGCGGCTCGCTGGAGGCCGGTCCGTACGAGCGGGAGGGCTGGCGGGTGAGGGCGGTGCTGCCCCTGGACGCTGCCGCCGGCGGCTCGCAGCAGTCCGGCCCGCAGCAGCCTGGACCGCAGCAGTCCGAGTCGCAGCGACCCGGGCCGCAGCACTCCGGACCGCAGGACTCCGGACCGGAAGGATCGCAGAGGCCGACGTGGGTCGGCACGGGGGAGGTGCAGGGATGAGCAGTGGCACGGGGCCGGTTCGGATCCTGATCGCGGACGACCAGGCGGACGTCCGCAGTGCGTTCCGGATGATCCTGGACGCCCAGCCGGACATGACGGTGATCGCTGAGGCGGCGGACGGCGCGGCGGCGGTGGAGGAGGCGAGGAGGCTGCGGCCGGACGTGGTGCTCGCGGACATCCGGATGCCGAAGGTGGACGGTCTGGAGGTCACCCGGCAACTGTCCGGCCAGTGCAAGGTGATCGTGGTGACCACATTCGACCTGGACGAGTACGTGCACACGGCGCTGCGGCACGGTGCGGCCGGGTTCCTGCTGAAGCGCTCGGGTCCGGTGCTGCTGATCGAGGCGATCCGGGCGGCGGTGGCCGGGGACGCGTTGATCAGCCCGCAGGTCACCGTACGGCTCCTGCGGCACATGGCGATTCCGGGAACGGAGTCGAAGCCCGGCCCGGGATCCGGTACGGGTACGGCGGGGTCACCGACAGCCGGGCCGGTGGAGGAACTGACCGCGCGGGAACGGGAGATCGCCGAGCTGGTGGCGGACGGGGCGACCAACGCCGAGATCGGCGCGGGCCTGTTCATCTCACCAGGGACGGTGAAGAACCACCTCGCCAGCATCCAGCGCAAGCTCGGTGCCCGTAACCGGGTGGGCATCGCGGCCTGGGTGTGGGAGCAGGCAGCCGGCAACCGCTGACCCGCGTCCGGCCGCCCCCACCGGGCGAGGGCAAGACGCGGGGGGCTGGGGCGAGGCCAGGACGGGGGCGAGGGCGAGGCCAGCGCCGAGAGAGAGGAAGAGGAGGAGACAGCACCGAACTCCGGCCCCCGACGCCGACCTCGCGCGCTCATGAACCTCGCGCGCTCATGAACCTCGCGCGCTCATGAACCTCGCGCGCTTGTGAACGAAGGGTCAAGCGAGCGTTCGGACCCCCGCCACCCCTCCGAGTGAGCCGCTATAACACGTCAACATGGCGCCTCGAAATTTGCCTGCGTCGACGCATAGTTGATATAGGAATGCGCCCCTGACCAGCCACTTCACAAGTAAATGCGACTGGTTGTGATCATTTGACTCCTTTGCGTTGACAAATATGGGCATGTTCACATTCGCCACCGTTCACATGGTGTCGTAGATCACAAAGATCGCAGTGAACTGCGTGTCGCAGATCACAAGCCGACGGGCATAGGATGCGCTCGTTCCAGGCTTTGTGAACTGCCTCACATGAGGTGGATCCCGGGAACCGGAAGGCGGGTTCACCGCAGCGTGACCCGCCGGTTCCGATCTGCAGTCAAGGACGACTGGACGGAGGGAGCGGGGGCTATGAATGCCTACGCGCCGATCCTCGTACTCGGTGCCATCGCGGCGGCGTTCGCGGTCGGCTCCGTCGTGATGGCCTCACTCACCGGCCCCAAGCGCTACAACCGGGCCAAGTTGGAGGCGTACGAGTGCGGCATCGAGCCGACCCCGCAGCCCGTGGGCGGCGGTCGGTTCCCGATCAAGTACTACCTGACGGCGATGCTCTTCATCGTCTTCGACATCGAGATCGTCTTCCTCTACCCCTGGGCGGTGACCTTCGACGCCCTGGGGATCTTCGGGCTGGTCGAGATGCTGCTCTTCATCGCCACCGTCTTCGTCGCTTACGCCTACGTGTGGCGTCGCGGCGGCCTGGAGTGGGACTGAGCGCGGGGCGGCCGCCCACCCGTCGGCCCGGCCGTACGACCGCTTGTGAATCGGCGGACAAGCCGGAACCGGCCGACGTATCAGAGGACTTGAGGGCATTGAGAGGGATCTGATGGGAATCGAGGAGAAGCTGCCGAGCGGCTTTCTGCTCACGACCGTGGAGACGGCCGCCGGCTGGGTGCGCAAGGCGTCACTCTTCCCGGCCACCTTCGGTCTGGCCTGCTGCGCGATCGAGATGATGACCACCGGTGCCGGCCGCTACGACCTGGCCCGGTTCGGTATGGAGGTCTTCCGGGGCTCCCCCCGGCAGGCCGATCTGATGATCGTGGCGGGCCGGGTGAGCCAGAAGATGGCACCGGTGCTGCGCCAGGTGTACGACCAGATGCCCAATCCCAAGTGGGTCATCTCGATGGGCGTCTGCGCCTCGTCCGGCGGGATGTTCAACAACTACGCGATCGTGCAGGGCGTCGACCACATCGTCCCGGTCGACATCTACCTGCCCGGCTGTCCGCCCCGTCCGGAGATGCTGATGGACGCCATCCTGAAGCTGCACGACAAGATCCGGCACGAGCCGCTGGGCGTGAACCGGCGTCGGGCCGAGGAGCTCGGCGAGGCGCTGGCCCTGCAGGCCACCCCGATCAGCGAGATGCGGGGGCAGCTGCGATGAACGAGCAGGTACCCGAGACCCGCCGCGAGCAGCCGGTCCGCGAGATCCCGGTCGAGGTGGTCGGCCGCCGCCAGGGCATGTTCGGTGCCAAGGACAGCGGCGACACCTCCGGCTTCGGCGGCCTGGTGGCCCCGATCGTGCTGCCCGGCCCGAGCGAACGCCCGTACGGCGGATGGTTCGACGAGGTCGCCGACGAGCTGGAGGGCGCCCTGGAGGAGCAGGACCTGGACCCGGCCGACGTGATCGAGAAGACCGTGGTCGACCGCGGCGAGCTCACCTTCCACATCGACCGCGAGCACCTGCTGAAGACCGTCCGCGTCCTGCGCGACGACCCGGCGCTGCGCTTCGAACTGTGCCTGGGCGTGAGCGGCGTGCACTACCCCGGCGACAAGGGCCGCGAGCTGCACGCGGTCTACCACCTGCGCTCGATCACCCATGGCCGGCTGATCCGGCTGGAGGTCACCGCGCCCGACGCCGACCCGCGTATCCCCTCCGTGGTGAGCGTCTACCCGACCAACGACTGGCACGAGCGCGAGGCCTACGACTTCTTCGGCCTGGTCTTCGACGGCCACCCGGCGCTCACCCGGATCATGATGCCGGACGACTGGCTGGGCCACCCCCAGCGCAAGGACTACCCGCTCGGCGGCATCCCCGTCGAGTACAAGGGCGCCCAGATCCCGGCTCCCGACCAGCGGAGGTCGTACAGCTGATGAGCACTCAGCACTACGAAGAGATCCACGGGGAAGCCGCGGAGGCGGACGCCCGCGAGACCACCGAGGGCCGGGTCTTCACCGTCACCGGCGGTGACTGGGGCGAGGTGGTCGAGGCGGTCGGCCGGGCCGACGACGAGCGCATCATCGTCAACATGGGCCCCCAGCACCCGTCCACCCACGGCGTGCTGCGGCTGATCCTGGAGATCGACGGCGAGACGGTGAAGGAGGCCCGCTGCGGCATCGGCTACCTCCACACCGGCATCGAGAAGAACATGGAGTTCCGCAGCTGGGTCCAGGGCACCACCTTCGTGACCCGCATGGACTACCTGACGCCGCTGTTCAACGAGACCGCCTACTGCCTGGCGGTGGAGAAGCTGCTCGGCATCACCGACGACGTCCCGGACCGGGCCAACGTCATCCGGGTGATGATGATGGAGCTCAACCGGATCGCCTCGCACCTGGTCTGCCTGGCCACCGGTGGCATGGAGATCGGCTCCACCACCCTGATGATCTACGGCTTCCGGGACCGCGAGCTGATCCTGGACGTCTTCGAGCTGGTCACCGGTCTGCGCATGAACCACGCGTACGTGCGCCCCGGCGGCCTCGCCCAGGACCTGCCGCCCGGCGCGGTCGACCAGATCCGCGAGGCGGTCAAGGTCTTCCGCTCCCGGATGCACGAGTACGACAAACTCGCCACCGGCAACCCCGTGTTCAAGGCCCGCCTGGTCGACGTCGGCTTCCTGGACCTGCCCGGCTGCCTGGCCCTCGGCGCCACCGGCCCGATCCTGCGCGCCACCGGCCTGCCGCACGACCTGCGCAAGACCGACCCGTACTGCGGTTACGAGGACTACGACTTCGAGGTCGCGATCGCCGACAGCGCCGACTCGTACGGCCGCTTCCTGATCCGCCTGGAGGAGATGAAGCAGTCGCTGCGGATCGTCGAGCAGTGCCTGGACCGGCTGCGCCCGGGCCCGGTCATGGTGGCGGACAAGAAGATCGCCTGGCCCGCCCAACTGGCCGTCGGGCCGGACGGGATGGGCAACTCCCTCGACCACATCCGCAAGATCATGGGCACCTCGATGGAGGCCCTGATCCACCACTTCAAGCTGGTCACCGAGGGCTTCCGGGTCCCGGCCGGCCAGGCGTACGCGGCGGTCGAGTCGCCCAAGGGCGAGCTGGGCGTGCACGTGGTCAGCGACGGCGGGACGCGCCCGTACCGGGTCCACTTCCGGGACCCGTCGTTCACCAATCTGCAGACGATGGCGGCGATGTGCGAGGGCGGCCAGGTGGCCGACGTGATCGTCGCGGTGGCCGGGATCGACCCGGTGATGGGAGGCGTGGACCGGTGACCAACGTCGAACTCGGACTGCCGGCGCTGCCGGCCGCACCGTACCCCGAGGAGGTGCGCACCCGGCTGGCCTCCGACGCCGCCGAGCTGATCGCCCGATACCCGCAGCCGCGCTCGGCGCTGCTGCCCCTGTTGCACCTGGTGCAGGCCGAGGAGGGCTTCGTCAGCCCGACCGGGATCCGGTTCTGCGCCGAGCAGTTGGACCTCACCACCGCCGAGGTCACCGCCGTCGCGACCTTCTACACCATGTACCGGCGCCGTCCGGCCGGGAAGTACCACGTCGGGGTCTGCACCAACACCCTGTGCGCGGTGCTCGGCGGCGACCAGATCTTCGCCGAGCTCCAGGATCACCTGGGCATCCGCAACAACGAGACCACCGAGGACGGCGAGATCTCGATCGAGCACATCGAGTGCAATGCGGCCTGCGACTACGCGCCCGTGGTGATGGTCAACTGGGAGTTCTTCGACAACCAGACCCCGGAGAGCGCCCGGCAGCTGGTCGACGACCTGCGCGCCGGCCGCGAGGCCCGGCCCACCCGCGGTGCCCGGCTGTGCGACTTCAAGGAGACCGCCCGGATCCTGGCCGGCTTCCCGGACGAGCGCCCTGGTGCCAACGACGAGTCCGGCGCCGGCGGCGCGCCCTCCCTGGCCGGCCTGCGGCTGTCCCGCGGCGAGGCCCTGCCCGGCACCCCCGGCACCCGGGTCGTCTCCCCCCGCAACGAGCCGCCGCGCAACGAGCCGCCGCGCAACGAGTCGCCGCGCAACGAGTCGCCGCGCAACGAGCCGCCGCGCAACGAGGGCACCGGCCAGGAAGGGAGCGAGGCGTGATGACCTCCGCCGAGCCGGCCGAGAAGCTGCTCACCCCCGTCCTGTCCGACTCCTGGGACGACAGCCGCCCCTGGACGCTCGACACCTACCGCCGCCACCACGGCTACGAGGGCCTCAAGGCGGCCCTCGCCATGCCCCCGGACGACGTGATCGCCCTGGTCAAGGACTCCGGCCTGCGCGGCCGCGGCGGCGCTGGCTTCCCCACCGGCATGAAGTGGCAGTTCATCCCGCAGAACGACGGCAAGCCGCACTACCTGGTGGTCAACGCGGACGAGTCAGAGCCGGGCACCTGCAAGGACATCCCGCTGCTGTTCGCCAACCCGCACTCCCTCATCGAGGGGATGATCATCGCCTCCTACGCGATCCGCTGCGACCACGCGTTCGTCTACCTGCGCGGCGAGGTCGTCCCGGTGCTGCGCCGGCTGCACGCGGCCGTCGCCGAGGCGTACGAGGCGGGCCTGCTGGGCCGGAACATCCTCGGCTCCGGCGTCGACCTCGACATCACCGTGCACGCCGGCGCCGGCGCGTACATCTGCGGCGAGGAGACGGCGCTGCTGGACTCGCTGGAGGGCCGCCGCGGCCAGCCCCGGCTGCGGCCCCCGTTCCCGGCGATCGCCGGTCTGTACGCCTGCCCGACGGTGGTCAACAACGTCGAGTCGATCGCCTCGGTGCCGCCGATCCTGGCCCGCGGCAAGGAGTGGTTCAAGGGCCTGGGCACCGAGAAGTCCCCCGGCTTCACGCTCTACTCGCTCTCCGGTCACGTCACCAACCCGGGCCAGTACGAGGCCCCGCTGGGCATCACCCTGCGCCAGCTGCTGGACCTCAGCGGCGGCATCCGCCCCGGGCACCGGCTGAAGTTCTGGACCCCGGGCGGCTCCTCCACCCCGATGTTCACCGACGAGCACCTCGACGTCCCGCTGGACTACGAGGGCGTCGGCGCGGCCGGCTCGATGCTCGGCACCAAGGCGCTGCAGGTCTTCGACGAGACCACCTGCGTGGTGCGGGCGGTGACCCGCTGGACGGAGTTCTACGCGCACGAGTCCTGCGGCAAGTGCACCCCCTGCCGCGAGGGCACGTACTGGCTGGTCCAGCTGCTCGAGCGGATCGAGGCGGGCGAGGGCGTCGAGGGGGACCTGGAGAAGCTCCTCGACATCGCCGACAACATCAACGGCAAGTCCTTCTGCGCGCTGGGCGACGGCGCGGCCAGCCCGATCGTCTCCTCGCTCCAGCACTTCCGGGCCGAGTACGAGCAGCACCTGGCCGAGCGCCGCTGCCCGTTCGACCCGGCCGCCTCCACCGTCTGGGCCGACGGCCCCCGCCCCGGCCACCAGTCCGCCACCGAAAGGGAGGTGCACGCGTGACGATCACAGAGCCAACCGCCTCCACGGGAGACAAGCCCGCGGTCGAACTGGTCACGCTCACCATCGACGGCGTCGAAGTGCAGGTCCCCAAGGGGACGTTGGTGATCCGAGCGGCCGAGACCATCGGCACCCAGATCCCGCGCTTCTGCGACCACCCGCTGCTCGATCCGGCCGGCGCCTGCCGGCAGTGCATCGTCGAGATCGAGGGCCAGCGCAAGCCGGTCGCCTCCTGCACCATCCCGGTGGCCGAGGGCATGGTGGTGCGCACCCAGCTCAGCTCGCCGGTGGCCGAGAAGGCGCAGCGCGGCGTGATGGAGCTGCTGCTGATCAACCACCCGCTGGACTGCCCGGTCTGCGACAAGGGCGGCGAGTGCCCGCTGCAGAACCAGGCGATGTCCAACGGTGCCGCCGACTCCCGTTTCGAGGGCATGAAGCGCACTTACGAGAAGCCGGTCCCGATCAGCAGCCAGGTGCTGCTGGACCGCGAGCGCTGCGTGCTGTGCGCGCGCTGCACCCGGTTCTCGCAGCAGATCGCCGGGGACCCGTTCATCGACCTGGTGGAGCGCGGCGCGCTGCAGCAGGTCGGCACCGGCGAGGGGGACGACTTCGACTCGTACTTCTCCGGGAACACCATCCAGATCTGCCCGGTGGGCGCGCTGACCTCGGCGGCCTACCGGTTCCGCTCGCGCCCCTTCGACCTGGTCTCCTCGCCGAGCGTGTGCGAGCACTGCTCGGCGGGCTGCGCGCAGCGCACCGACCACCGGCGCGGCAAGGTGCTGCGCCGGCTGGCGGGCGAGGACCCGGCGGTGAACGAGGAGTGGAACTGCGACAAGGGCCGCTTCGCCTTCCGCTACGCGCAGCAGCGGGACCGGCTGACCACCCCGCTGGTGCGGGTGGACGGCGAGCTGGTGCCGGCGTCCTGGCCGGAGGCGCTGGCGAGGGCCGCCGAGGGCCTGCGCGGCGCCCGGACGGGCGTGCTGGCCGGCGGCCGGGGGACGGTCGAGGACGCCTACGCCTACGCCAAGTTCGCGCGGGTGGTGCTGGGCACCAACGACGTGGACTTCCGGGCCCGCCCGCACAGCGGCGAGGAGGCGGACTTCCTGGCCGCGGCCGTGGCCGGGCGGGGCGTCGACGTGGACGGCGACGGCCTGACGTACGAGCGGCTGGAGCAGGCGCCGACGGTGCTGCTGGCGGGCTTCGAGCCGGAGGAGGAGTCGCCGATCGTCTTCCTGCGGCTGCGCAAGGCGGTCCGCGGCCGCGGCCAGAAGGTGTTCTCGGTGGCCGCGTTCGGTTCCCGGGGCCTGGCCAAGTTGCGCGGTGCGCTGCTGCCGGCCGCGCCGGGCACCGAGCCGGAGTGGCTCGCGGCGCTGGCGGCGGACGAGCCGCTGAACGACGACGCGGGCCGGGCGGCCGAACTGCTGCGCGCGCCGGGCGCGGTGATCCTGGCGGGCGAACGGCTGGCCGCCGTCCCGGGTGCGCTGACGGCGGTGCTGCGGCTGGCGCACGCGACCGGTGCGCAGCTGGCGTGGGTGCCGCGCCGGGCCGGTGAGCGCGGGGCCGTGGAGGCGGGTGCGCTGCCGGGCCTGCTGCCCGGTGGGCGTCCGGTGGCCGCTCCGGCGGCGCGGGCCGAGGCGGCCGCGGCGTGGGGCGTGGCGGAGCTGCCGTCCAAGCCGGGCCGGTCCACCGACCAGATCCTGGCGGCGGCCGCGCAGGGCGAGTTGGACGCGCTGCTGGTCGGCGGCGTGGACCCGGACGACCTGCCGGACCCTGCCCTGGCCGACGAGGCGCTGGCGGCGGTGCCGTTCGTGGTGTCGCTGGAGCTGCGGCCCTCGGCGGTGACGGCGCGCGCGGACGTGGTGCTGCCGGTGGCGGCGGTGGCGGAGAAGGCCGGCACCTTCCTGGACTGGGAGGGCCGGGTGCGGATGTTCGAGTCGGCGCTCAAGCCGGACCAGCAGATGGGCGGTCACCTGCAGTCGGACCTGAGGGTGCTGAGCATGCTGGCGGACGCGCTGGGCCACCGGCTGGGCCTGCCCGACGTCCGGGCGGCGCGGCTGGAGCTGGACGCCTTCGCCCCCTGGGAGGGCGACCGCGCGGCCGATCCGGCGGCGCATCCCGGCCTGCTGCCCCGTCCGGCCACCGGCCAGGCGGTGCTGGCGGGTTGGCGCCAGCTGCTGGACAACGGCACGCTGCAGCAGGGCGATCCGCACCTGGCGGGCACCCGGCACCGGGCGGTGGCCCGGATCTCGGCCGAGACGGCGAAGGAGATCGGTGCCGAGGCGTCCGCCGCGCTGCGGCTGACCGGCCCGGCCGGCTCGCTGACCCTGCCGCTGGAGGTCACCGACTCGCTCCCGGACCGCACGGTCTGGATCCCGCTCAACTCCACGCCGGGCGGCGCCCACCGCACGCTCGGCACCACCGTCGGCCACCTGGTCACGATCGCCGCGGCCGAGGCCGAGCCCGAGCCGGCGGCGCAGGCCCCGCTCGGAGCGGCCGCGGGCGAAGGGGAGGACCGATGACGACTCCGCAGCCGTACGAGACGCTCCAGTTCTTCGGCCAGGACCCGTGGTGGCTGGTCCTGCTGAAGGCGGTGTTCTGCTTCGCCTTCCTGGTCCTGACGGTGTTGGTCGCGATCGTCTGGGAGCGCAAGGTGGTGGCCTGGATGCAGCTGCGCATCGGGCCGAACCGGCACGGGCCCTGGGGCCTGCTGCAGTCGCTGGCGGACGGCGTGAAGCTGGCGCTGAAGGAAGACCTGGTGGTCAAGGGCTCGGACAAGGCGGTCTACATCCTGGCCCCGATCGTCTGCGCCATCCCCGCGTTCATGGCGTTCGCGGTGATCCCGTTCGGTCCGGCCGGCAACGAGGTGTCGATCTTCGGCACCCGGACGGCGATGCAGCTGACCGACTTCCCGGTCGCGCTGCTCTACATCCTGGCCACCGCCTCGATCGGCATCTACGGCATCGTGCTGGCCGGCTGGTCCTCCGGGTCGACGTACCCGCTGCTGGGCGGGCTGCGCTCGGCCGCGCAGATGATCAGCTACGAGATCGCGATGGGCCTGTCCTTCGCGGCGGTGTTCATCTACTCGGGCTCGATGTCGACCTCGGAGATCGTGGCGCACCAGCAGCCGACCTGGTTCGCGGTGCTGCTGCCGGTCTCGTTCATCGTCTACGTCATCGCGATGGTCGGGGAGACCAACCGAGCGCCGTTCGACCTCCCGGAGGCCGAGGGCGAGCTGGTCGGCGGCTTCAACACCGAGTACTCCTCGCTGAAGTTCGCGATGTTCATGCTGGCCGAGTACGTGAACATGGTGACGGTCTCGGCGGTGGCCTCGACCCTCTTCCTCGGCGGCTGGCGGGCCCCGTGGCCGGTGTCGACCTTCTGGGAGGGCGCCAACCACGGCTGGTGGCCGATGCTGTGGATCACGCTGAAGATCCAGCTGCTGCTGTTCTTCTTCATCTGGCTGCGCGGCACGCTGCCCCGGTTCCGCTACGACCAGTTCATGAAGCTGGGCTGGAAGGTGCTGATCCCGGTCTCGCTGGTGTGGCTGGTGCTGATCGCCAGCGTGCGGGCGCTGCGCAACGAGGGCTACGGCTTCGGCGAGGTGGTGCTGTACGTGGGCGCCCCGGTCGGGGTGGTGCTGCTGCTGGTGCTGCTGCGGGACTTCCTGAGGAAGCAGCCGGAGGCCGAAGCGGCGCCTCCGGGTGGGGGCACCTCCCGGCCGGAGGCCGGGGGAGGGTTCGACCCGATGGCGGGCGGCTACCCGGTGCCGCCGCTGCCCGGCCAGGAGCTCCCGCCGGTGCCGCGCCGACGCAGCCGCGCCCCGAAGCAACTCCAGGACGCCCTCAACGGGGCCGACCATTCCGAAGGGAGCTGAACCGAGATGTCGTCCGACCAGTCTGACAAGTCCGACCGTACGGACCGGCCCGAGCGGGCCGACCGGCCGTCGATCCTCGGCCCGGCCGCCGGCTTCGGCGTGACCTTCAAGGCCATGTTCAAGAAGCGGCTCACCGAGCAGTACCCGGAGCAGAAGAAGCCCACCGCTCCGCGCTTCCACGGCCGCCACCAGCTGAACCGGCACCCGGACGGCCTGGAGAAGTGCGTCGGCTGCGAGCTGTGCGCGTGGGCGTGCCCGGCCGACGCGATCTACGTGGAGGGCGCGGACAACCGGGACGAGGAGCGCTACTCGCCGGGCGAGCGCTACGGCGCGGTGTACCAGATCAACTACGCCCGCTGCATCCTGTGCGGCTTGTGCATCGAGGCCTGTCCGACCCGCGCGCTGACCATGACCAACGAGTACGAGCTGGCGGACTCCACCCGGCGGGACCTGATCTTCACCAAGGAGCAGCTGCTGGTGGGCCTGTCCGAGGGCATGGTCGACACCCCGCACGCGATCTACCCGGGCGCCGACGAGGGCGCGTACTACCGGGGCGAGATCACCGCGGCGGCGCCGGGGACGGAACAGCAGGAGCGCACCGACCGGGAGAAGGAGGCGCAGCAGTGATCGGGCAACTCGCAGCCGCGACCGGGACGACCTCCACGGGTGAGGCCGTCCAGTTCTGGGTGCTCGCGGTGGTCGCGGTCGGCGGCGCGCTCGGCATGCTGCTGATGCGCAAGGCCGTGCACAGCGCGCTCTGCCTGGCGGCCACCATGCTGGCGCTGGCGGTCTGTTACATGGCCCAGGGCGCGGTGTTCCTGGGCGTGGTGCAGATCGTGGTCTACACCGGCGCGATCATGATGCTGTTCCTGTTCGTGGTGATGCTGGTCGGCGTCACCAGCGAGGACTCCCTGAAGGAGCAGCTGAAGGGCCAGCGGTTCGCCGCGGTGTTGTGCGGGCTGGGCTTCGGCGTGCTGCTGATCGCCGGGATCGCCAACGCGAAGCTGGACCACTTCACCGGGCTGACCGAGGCGAACGCCGAGGGCAACGTGCCGGGCCTGGCCCGGCTGATCTTCACCCGGTACGTGTGGGCCTTCGAGGTCACCGGCGCGCTGCTGATCACCGCGGCGATCGGTGCGATGGTGCTGACCCACCGGGAGCACGTGAAGGCGCCGAAGACCCAGCGCGAGCTGGCCGCCCAGCGGGTCAAGGACAACATCCAGCTGCCGCCGCTGCCGGCGCCGGGCGTGTACGCGCGGCACAACGCGGTCGACGTCCCGGCGCTGCTGCCGGACGGCACGGTCGCCGAAGACTCGGTGATGGCGACGCTGCGCGAGCGCGGTCAGATCCGGGACGTCAGCCAGGCGATGCTGCAGCGGATGGCGGAGCTGGAGAACAGCACGGCGGACTGGCTGGGCCGTCCGTCCTCCGAGCGCCCGGCGGTGGCCGGTCCGCGCAAGTCCCTGGAGCCGGCGAACGCCAACGGCGCCAACAACGCGAACAACGCGAACAACGCCAACAACGCGAACAACGCGAACAACGCGAACAAGGCCAACGGGGCGAACGGGGAGGGCGCGAAGTGAATCCGGTCAACTACCTCTACCTCTCCGCGCTGTTGTTCACCATCGGCGCGTCCGGTGTGCTGATCCGGCGCAACGCGATCGTGCTGTTCATGTGCGTGGAGCTGATGCTGAACGCCTCGAACCTCGCGCTGGTGACCTTCTCGCGGATGCACGGCACCCTGGACGGCCAGATCATCGCGTTCTTCACGATGGTGGTCGCGGCGGCCGAGGTCGTGGTCGGCCTCGCCATCATCGTCACCATCTTCCGGACCAGGCACTCCGCTTCGGTCGACGACAGCAACCTGATGAAGCTGTAGGCGGAGGGCCTTCGGTGAACTCTCTCATTCCGCTGCTGGTGGCGGCTCCACTGGCCGGCGCCGCCCTGCTGCTGCTCGGCGGCCGGGCGCTGGACCGGTTCGGCCACTGGCTGGCCACCGCGCTCGCGGCGCTCTCGTTCGGCTTCGGCCTGGCGCTCTTCTCGGACATGCTCGGCCGCGACGCCGAGCACCGGGCGATCGGCAAGTTCCTGTACAGCTGGATCCCGGTGAACGGCTTCCAGGCCGACATGGCCTTCCGGCTCGACCAGCTGTCGATGACCTTCGTCCTGCTGATCACCGGCGTCGGCACGCTGATCCACCTCTACTCGGTCGGCTACATGGCGCACGACGAGCGCCGCCGCCGCTTCTTCGCGTACCTCAACCTGTTCCTGGCCGCCATGCTGCTGCTGGTGGTCGCCGACAACTACCTGCTGCTGTACTTCGGTTGGGAGGGCGTGGGCCTGGCCTCGTACCTGCTGATCGGCTTCTGGCAGCACAAGCCGAGCGCGGCGACGGCGGCGAAGAAGGCCTTCCTCGTCAACCGGGTCGGCGACATGGGCCTGTCCATCGCGATCATGCTGATGTTCGCCGAGTTCGGCTCCTTCGCCTTCGAGCCGGTCTTCAGCGGCGCCCACCAGGCGAGTGAGGGCAAGCTGACGGCGATCGGCCTGATGCTGCTGCTCGCGGCCTGTGGCAAGTCGGCGCAGGTACCGCTGCAGTCCTGGCTCGGGGACGCCATGGAGGGCCCGACCCCGGTCTCCGCGCTGATCCACGCGGCCACCATGGTGACCGCCGGCGTCTACCTGATCACCCGCTCCTCGGCGATCTTCGACCTGGCGCCGGAAGCGCAGACCGCCGTGGTGGCGGTCGGCGCGGTCACGCTGCTGTTCGGTGCGATCGTCGGTTGCGCCAAGGACGACATCAAGAAGGCGCTGGCCGGCTCGACCATGTCGCAGATCGGCTACATGGTGCTGGCGGCCGGGCTCGGCCCGATCGGCTACGCCTTCGCGATCATGCACCTGGTGACCCACGGCTTCTTCAAGGCCGGGCTGTTCCTCGGCGCCGGGTCGGTCATGCACGGCATGGACGACGAGGTGAACATGCGTCACTACGGCGGCCTGCGCACGTACATGCCGGTCACCTTCGTCACGTTCGGCCTCGGCTACCTGGCGATCATCGGCTTCCCCGGCCTGTCCGGGTTCTTCTCCAAGGACAAGATCATCGAGGCGGCCTTCGCCAAGGGCGGCACCGAGGGCTGGATCCTCGGCCTGTGCGCGCTGGTCGGCGCCGCCGTCACCGCGTTCTACATGACGCGGGTGATGGTGCTGACCTTCTTCGGTGAGAAGCGCTGGCAGCCGGACGCGGAGGGCAACGCCCCGCACCCGCACGAGTCGCCGAGGACCATGACGGTCCCGATGGTCCTGCTGGCCTTCGGCTCGGTCTTCGCGGGCGGGCTGTTCGCCTTCAACGACTCCTTCCTGAAGTGGCTGGAGCCGGTCACCGGGTACCAGGAGGGCAACTCCCCGCTCTCCCCGCTGACCGTCACCCTGCTGACCACGGCCTGCATGCTGGCCGGCGTCGGCCTCGCGTACCTGATGTACGGGCGCTCGCCGGTCCCGGTGGTGCCGCCGGTCGGCTCCCCGCTCACCCGGGCCGCCCGCCGCGACCTGCTGCAGGACGACTTCAACCACGCGGTGCTGGTGCGGCCGGGCTCGGCGCTCGCCGCGACGCTGGTCTACTTCGACAGCCGCGGCCTGGACGGCTTCGTCAACGGCCTCGCGGCCGCGATCGGCGGCCTGTCCGGCCGGCTGCGGCGGGTCCAGAACGGCTTCGTCCGCTCGTACGCGCTCTCCATGTTCGGCGGCACGCTGGTGCTGGTCGCCACGACTCTCCTGATGAGGTCCGTCTGATGACTCGCGCAGATTCCACGTGGGGGGTGCGGCCATGAGCGCACTGCTGAGTGCCACCTGCGCCGTCCCGGCGGCCGGTGCGGTGCTGACCGCCGCCCTGCCCGCCGGGTCGACGGAGGCCCGGCGCAGGACCACCAAGGCTGTCGCCCTGGGAGTCTCGGCCGTCACCCTGGCGCTGGCCGCCGTGGTGGCGACGCAGTTCGACCCGCACGGCGACCGCTACCAGCTGACCGAGTCGTACAGCTGGATCCGCTCCATCGGCATCACCTTCTCGCTCGGCGTCGACGGCATCGGCGCCGTCCTCGCCCTGCTCACCGCCGTCCTGGTGCCGATGGTGATGCTCGCCTCCTGGCACGACGCCGACCCGGCCCCGGCCGGGCCCGACGGGACCTTCGAGAACCTCCGCCGCACCCAGGGCTTCTTCGCCCTGATCCTGGCGGTGGAGGCGATGGTGGTCGTCTCCTTCTACGCCACCGACGTCTTCGTGTTCTACGTGTTCTTCGAAGCCATGCTGATCCCGATGTACTTCCTGATCGGCGGCTTCGGCGACCGGGCCGGTGGCCCCGAGGCGGCGCGCCAGCGCTCGTACGCGGCCATGAAGTTCCTGCTCTACAACCTGCTCGGCGGCCTGGTCATGCTGGCCGCCGTGATCGGCCTGTACGTGATCGCGCAGGACCAGGGCTTCGGCACCTTCGACCTGCAGACCCTCACCTCGGCGATCGCCGACGGGCGGCTGCAGCTGTCCGGCACCGCCGAGAAGGCGCTGTTCCTGGGCTTCTTCTTCGCCTTCGCGGTGAAGGCCCCGCTGTGGCCGCTGCACACCTGGCTGCCGAACGCGATGGGCGAGGCCACCGCCGGCACCGCGGTGCTGATCACCGCGGTAGTGGACAAGGTCGGCACCTTCGCGATGCTGCGCTTCTGCCTCGGGCTGTTCCCGCACGCCTCGAAGACCTTCGCCCCGGCGATCCTGGTCCTCTCGCTGGTCGGGATCGTCTACGGCGCGCTGCTGGCGGTCGGCCAGAAGGACATCAAGCGGCTGGTCGCCTACGCCTCGATCTCGCACTTCGGCTTCATCATCATGGGGATCTTCGCGCTGACCAGCCAGGGTCAGAGCGGCGCCACCCTCTACATGGTCAACCACGGCCTCTCCACCGCCGCGTGGATGCTGGTGGCCGGGTTCCTGATCTCCCGCCGCGGCTCGCGGCTGATCGCCGACTACGGCGGCGTGCAGAAGGTCGCCCCGGTGCTCGCCGGGACCTTCCTGATCGGCAGCCTGGCGACCCTGTCGCTGCCCGGCCTCGCCCCGTTCGTCAGCGAGTTCCTGGTGCTGGTGGGCACCTTCACCCGCTACCCGGTGATCGGGATCATCGCGACCTTCGGCATCGTGCTGGCCGCGCTGTACGCCCTGCTGCTGTACCAGCGCACCATGACCGGCCCGGTGAAGGAGGGCGTGCGCGCGATCCCCGACCTCAAGGCCCGCGAACTCGCCGTGGTCGCCCCGCTGGTGGCGCTGACGATCCTGTTCGGCGTCTACCCCAAGCCGCTCACCGACCTGGTCAACCCCTCGGTGAACGCCACGCTCTCGCAGGTCCACGAGACCGACCCGGCGCCGGCCCACCCCGTCGCCGCCACCCCAGGAGGTGAGCAGAAGTGAACGCCACCGCAGTGCTCGCCGCCGCCGGCGGCAACACCCCCAGCATTCCGGCGCCGCACATCGAGTACGGCCAACTCTCCCCGATGCTGGTGGTGTTCGGCGCCGCCGTGGCCGGCATCCTGGTGGAGGCCTTCGTGCCCCGCCGGTACCGGCACTGGACGCAGGTGACGCTCGCCCTGGCCGGGCTGGTCGGCGCCTTCGTCGCCGTGGTGGTGCTGGCCGTGCAGAGCCACGGATTCACCCGGATCGACCTGCTGGCCATGGAGTCGGTCGCGCTGGACGGCCCGGCGCTGTTCCTGCAGGGCGTGATCCTGCTGGCCGCGGTGGTCGCGGTGCTCACCTACGCCGAGCGGAAGCTGGAGCCCAAGGCCGGCGGTCTGCCCGCCGACGCCTTCGCCGCCCAGGCCTCCGCCACCCCCGGCGGCGAGCAGGAGCGGGCCGCGGTCCGGGCCGGCTTCGCCACCACCGAGGTCTTCCCACTCACCCTGTTCGCGGTCGGCGGCATGCTGCTGTTCCCCGCCGCCAACGACCTGCTGACGATGTTCGTGGCGCTGGAGGTCTTCTCCCTGCCGCTGTACCTGCTGTGCGCCCTGGCCCGCCGCCGCCGGCTGCTCTCCCAGGAGGCGGCGGTCAAGTACTTCCTGCTCGGCGCCTTCGCCTCGGCGTTCTTCCTGTTCGGCACCGCGCTGCTGTACGGCTACGCGGGCAGCGTGAAGCTCGGCGACATCGGGGACGTCATCGCGGGCAAGGCGATGACCACCCCCGCGCAGCTGAGCAGCACCCGGACCGACGTGCTGGTGCTGACCGGCCTGGCGATGCTGTCGGTCGGCCTGCTGTTCAAGGTCGCTGCGGTGCCCTTCCACTCCTGGACCCCGGACGTCTACCAGGGCGCGCCCACCCCGGTGACCGGCTTCATGGCGGCGGCCACCAAGGTCGCGGCCTTCGGCGCCTTCCTGCGGCTGTTCTACGTGGCCTTCCCGGGCCTGCGGCTGGACTGGCGGCCGGTGATGTGGGGCGTCGCGATCCTCACCATGGTCGTCGGCGCGGTGCTGGCGGTGACCCAGCAGGACGTGAAGCGGCTCCTGGCGTACTCCTCGATCGCGCACGCCGGCTTCATCCTGACCGGCGTGATCGCCGTCAACAAGCAGGGCATCTCCTCGGTGTTGTTCTACCTGCTGGCGTACTCCTTCGTGACGCTCGGCGCCTTCGCCGTGGTCACCCTGGTGCGCGATTCCAAGGGGGAGGCGACCCACCTGTCCAGCTGGGCCGGGCTCGGGCGGCGCTCGCCGCTGGTGGCCGCGGTGTTCGCGCTGTTCCTGCTGGCCTTCGCCGGGATCCCGCTGACCTCCGGCTTCACCGGGAAGTTCGCCGTCTTCCAGGCCGCGGCAAGCGGCGGGGCCACGCCGCTGGTGATCGTCGGTGTGCTGAGCTCGGCGGTGGCCGCGTTCTTCTATATCCGGGTCATCGTGCTGATGTTCTTCTCGGACCCGCAGCCGGGTGGGCCCACGGTGGCGATCCCGAGCCCCTTCACGGCGACCGCGATCGGGGTGGGGGTACTGGTCACGCTGGGTCTCGGCCTGCTGCCGCAGTACTTCCTCGACCTCGCCTCGAAGGCCTCGTTGTTCGTGCGCTGACCTTCGGCGTCCGCCGCCCCCGACCAGGGCCCGTCCGGGCCGCGCCCCGTCCGCGCGGCCCGGACGGGTCTTTGTCGGGAACGGCGGCCGGAACGTACCGGTGAGTCTGACGCCTTTATTTCCAGCCGAATTCGCCCCCCACCGCCGCACGGCCCGCACAGCCGCCCTGACCTGGGCATCCGGCCCGATCATGACAGGATCCGCACGCCCGTGCAGTGATCCACTCCCGACCGGATACCCTGCCTTATGGCCAGCGGCGGCACTCAGGGACCAGGCCGCTAGATCGACCAGGGACAGAGGAGTGGTCTTCGTGACCGTCGTGGAACCCTTCGGGCTCAGCGTGCAGGACCGCGACCTGACCCGGGACGTCCAGGCCGGACTGGACGCGGTGGAGGCGGCGCTCGGCGAGGCCGTCAAGAGCGACGTCCCCTTCATCACCGTCACCGCCAGTCACCTCCTCGAGGCCGGCGGCAAGCGCTTCCGCCCGCTGCTCCTGCTGCTCGCCGCCCAGTTCGGCGACCCGGGGGCGCCCGGCGTGGTGCCCGCCGCCGTCGTCGTCGAGTTGACCCACCTGGCCACGCTGTACCACGACGACGTCATGGACGAGGCCCCGGTGCGCCGCGGCGCGCCGAGCGCGAACTCCCGCTGGGACAACTCGGTCGCCATCCTCACCGGCGACTTCCTGTTCTCCCGCGCCTCCCAGGTGCTCGCCGACCTCGGCCCGGAGGCCGTGCGGATGCAGGCCGAGGCCTTCGAGCGGCTGGTCACCGGCCAGATCCTGGAGACCAGGGGCCCCGGCGCGGAGATGGACCCGCTGCTGCACTACCTGGACGTCCTGGAGGGCAAGACCGGCTCGCTGATCGCCGTCTCCTGCCGGATAGGAGCACTGATGGCCGGCGCCGAGCCCGCACTGGTGGACACCCTCGGCGAGTTCGGCGAGCGGATCGGCATCGCCTTCCAGCTGGCCGACGACGTGCTCGACATCGCCAGCGACGGCCACGAGTCCGGCAAGACCCCCGGCACCGACCTGCGCGAGGGCGTGCCCACCCTGCCGACCCTGCTGCTGCAGCAGATGCCCGCCGACCCGGCCGACGAGGACGACGCCCGGCTGCGCGAGCTGCTCGCCCAGGACCTCGCGGACGACGAGCTGCACGCCGAGGCGCTGCGCCTGATGCGGGCCCACCCCGCGCTGGAGCGCGCCCGCGCCGAGACGCTGCGCCGGGCCGAGGAGGCCCGCGCACTGCTCGCCCCGCTGCCGGACTGCCCGGCGAAGGCGGCCCTGGAGGGCCTCTGCGACGCGGTGGCCATCCGCACCATGTGACGCGGTTCCCCGGTCCCGGCAGAACCCGCGGATCGGGCCGACCGGCCCCCGGAATGGGGGAGACTGACTCCCGTCAGCTCACCCCAGCCGGAAAGGTCGCCATGCGTCGCGTCGTCATCGCCGAGGACTCCGTACTGCTGCGGGAGGGACTGACCCGGCTGCTCACCGATCGCGGCCTGGAGGTCGTCGCGGGCGTTGGGGACGGCGAAGCCCTGGTGAAGACCATCCACGACCTGGCCGCGGCCGACGCGCTGCCCGACGTGGTGGTCTCCGACGTGCGGATGCCGCCGACCCACACTGACGAGGGCCTGCGCGCCTGCGTCGAGCTGCGCGGCCGCTACCCGCAGCTGAACGTGCTAGTGCTGTCGCAGTTCGTGGAGGAACGTTACGCCTCGGAGCTGCTGGCCGGATCCACCCGAGGTGTCGGCTACCTGCTGAAGGACCGGGTCGCCGAGGTGCGCGAGTTCGCCGACGCGGTGGTCCGGGTCGCCGACGGCGGCACCGCGCTGGACCCGGAGGTCGTGCAGCAGCTGCTCAGCCGCAGCCGCAAGGGCGACGTTCTGGCCAATCTCACCCCGCGTGAGCGCGAAGTGCTCGCCCTGATGGCCGAGGGCCGCACCAACGCCGCGGTGGCCAAGCAGCTGGTGGTCTCCGACGGCGCGGTGGAGAAGCACGTCAGCAACATCTTCCTCAAGTTGGGCCTGGCCCAGAGCCCGGAGGACCACCGCCGGGTGCTGGCGGTGCTGACGTACCTCAACTCCTAGCCGGGAGCCCCGACTCCGGCCGGGGGATCGGGAACGGCCGCCGGAATCGGAATGATCTCCGGCGGTCGGACGTTCTTCGTGGTGTGCGGTACGGGCGCGGGCCGGTGATTTCCCGCCGCACGCGGGAGTTCCGTCCCTGGCCGACTCCACCCGCATAGGATGCGGGAGGTGCACCAAGCGGACGGGGCACGGGGCCGCGCCCGCGGTGGTGTGCCCTAGGAGGTCCGCGGCAGTGACCAGTCAGGTCGATCAGTCAGAGGCAGTGGACGGCTCGGACGGCGACGAGGCCCGGGCGGGGAGCGGCGGCGTTCGCTCCGGCTCGACGGTGCCCGCCGGCCCCCCGGCTCCGGGCGGCCCGCCACCCGGGCGCGCCAAGCCGATCCGCAGACTCGACCGGGTGATCATCCGCTTCGCCGGCGACTCCGGTGACGGCATGCAGCTCACCGGTGACCGGTTCACCTCGGAGACGGCGTCCTTCGGCAACGACCTCTCCACGCTGCCGAACTTCCCGGCCGAGATCCGGGCCCCCGCCGGCACCCTGCCGGGCGTCTCGTCCTTCCAGCTGCACTTCGCCGACCACGACATCCTGACCCCGGGCGACGCCCCGAACGTGCTGGTCGCGATGAACCCGGCCGCGCTGAAGGCGAACCTGCCGGACCTCCCGCGCGGCGCGGAGATCATCGTCAACACCGACGAGTTCACCAAGCGCGCGCTGGCGAAGGTCGGTTACCCGGCGGACCCGCTGACCGACGGCTCGCTGGACGGCTTCCACCTGCACAAGGTGCCGCTGACCACGCTGACCCTGGAGGCGCTCAAGGACAGCGGCCTGGCGCGCAAGGACGCCGAACGGGCGAAGAACATGTTCGCCCTGGGCCTGCTGTCCTGGATGTACCACCGGCCCACGCACGGCACGGAGTCGTTCCTGCGCAGCAAGTTCGCGAAGAAGCCGCAGATCGCCGAGGCGAACATCCACGCCTTCCGGGCGGGCTGGAACTTCGGCGAGACCACCGAGTCCTTCGCGGTCTCCTACGAGGTGTCGCCGGCCAAGCTCCCGGCCGGTCGCTACCGCAACATCTCCGGCAACCTCGCCCTGTCCTACGGGCTGATCGCCGCCGCGCAGCGCTCGGGCCTGCCGCTGTACCTGGGCTCGTACCCGATCACCCCGGCCTCGGACATCCTGCACGAGCTGAGCAAGCACAAGAACTTCGGGGTGCGCACCTTCCAGGCGGAGGACGAGATCGCCGGCATCGGTGCCGCGCTCGGCGCCGCGTTCGGCGGGGCGCTCGGCGTGACCACCACCTCCGGGCCGGGCGTGGCGCTCAAGAGCGAGACGATCGGTCTGGCGGTGTCGCTCGAACTCCCGCTGCTGGTCGTGGACATCCAGCGCGGCGGCCCCTCCACCGGGCTGCCGACCAAGACCGAGCAGGCGGACCTGCTGCAGGCGATGTTCGGGCGCAACGGCGAGGCGCCGGTGCCGATCGTCGCCCCGGCCACGCCCGCCGAGTGCTTCGACGCGGCGCTGGAGGCGGCCCGGATCGCGGTCGCCTACCGCACTCCGGTCTTCCTGCTCTCCGACGGCTACCTGGCCAATGGCTCGGAGCCCTGGCGGATCCCCGAGGTCGACGAACTGCCCGAGATCGACCCGCAGTTCGCGACCGGCCCGAACCGCGAGGACGGCGCCTTCTGGCCGTACCTGCGGGACCCGAAGACGCTGGCACGACCCTGGGCGCTGCCCGGCACGGCCGGTCTGGAGCACCGGATCGGCGGCATCGAGAAGCAGGACGGCACCGGGAACATCTCCTACGACCCGGCCAACCACGACTTCATGGTCCGCACCCGGCAGGCCAAGGTCGACGGCATCACCGTCAAGCCGGTGGAGGTGGACGATCCGAGCGGCGACGCCCGGGTGCTGGTCCTCGGCTGGGGCTCGACGTACGGGCCGATCACCGCGGCGGTGCGCCGGGTGCGCGCGGACGGGGGCGAGGTCGCCCAGGCGCACCTGCGCAACCTCAACCCCTTCCCGGCCAACCTGGGCGCGGTGCTGCGGAGTTACGAGAAGGTCATCGTGCCCGAGATGAACCTCGGGCAGCTCGCCCTGCTGCTGCGGGCGAAGTACCTGGTGGACGCCGAGTCCTACAACCAGGTGCGCGGACTGCCGTTCAAGGCGGCCCAGTTGGCGGACGTGCTGTGGGCCGCGATCGGCACCCTGGACGAGGAGGACCACCGATGACCGAGCGGAGCGAGCACCGCTTCCCGTCCCTGCGGCTGGTGCCGAAGGACGAAGCGCCGCAGAGCGCGCGGGACTTCAAGACCGACCAGGAGGTGCGCTGGTGTCCCGGCTGCGGGGACTACGCGATCCTCGCGGCGGTGCAGTCCTTCATGCCGGAGCTGGGCATCAAGCGCGAGAACACGGTCTTCGTCTCGGGCATCGGCTGCTCCTCGCGCTTCCCGTACTACATGAACACCTACGGGGTGCACTCGATCCACGGGCGGGCGCCGGCGATCGCGACCGGTCTGGCCTCCTCGCGGCAGGACCTCAGCGTGTGGGTGGTGACGGGTGACGGTGACGCGCTGTCGATCGGCGGCAACCACCTGATCCACGCGCTGCGGCGGAACGTCAATCTGAAGATCCTGCTGTTCAACAACCGGATCTACGGCCTCACCAAGGGCCAGTACTCACCGACCAGCGAGCTCGGCAAGATCACCAAGTCCACGCCGATGGGTTCGCTGGACGCGCCGTTCAACCCGCTGTCGCTGGCGCTCGGCGCCGAGGCCACCTTCGTCGCGCGCACCATCGACTCCGACCGCCAGCACCTGCAGTCGGTGCTGCGGGCGGCCGCCGCGCACGAGGGCACGGCGCTGGTGGAGATCTACCAGAACTGCAACATCTTCAACGACGGCGCCTTCGAGGTGCTGAAGGACGCCGGCACCCGGGACGAGGCGCTGATCCGGCTGGAGCACGGGCAGGCCGTCCGCTTCGGCGCGGACGGCGCCAACGGCGTCTTCCGGGGCCCGGACGGCGAGCTGTTCACCGCGCCCGTCACGGCGGAGAACGAGGCGGACGTGCTGGTCCACAACGCGCACGCGGCCAGCCCTGCCACCGCCTTCGCGCTCTCCCGGATCGCCGACGCGGACACCCTGCACCACACGCCGATCGGCGTGCTGCGCAGCGTCGAACGGCCCGTCTACGACGAGCTGATGGCGAGCCAGCTGGCCACCGCCGCCGCCCACCGCGGCCCGGGGGACCTGGCTACCCTGCTGACCGGCAACGACACCTGGACGGTGGACTGACCGGTCCCCGAGACGCGTCGGCGCCCCCTGTCCCGGCCGGGACAGGGGGCGCCGGTCGTTGTGGCGGCCGGGACTACTGCTCGGCCCACTCCACCAGCTCGATCACGACCCCGTTCGGGTCGGCGACCTGGAACAGCTTCTCGCCCCACGGCTCCTCGCGCAGCGGCAGGGTGATCGCGACCCCCTCCGCGCGCAGCCGCTGCTCCTCGGCGGCGATGTCCTCGACGACGAACGCCAGGATCACGCCGTCCGCGATCCGGTGGCGCTGCTCCTCCGGCAGGACCTCCAGGCCGCGCCGCAGGTAGACGACGTTGACCCCGCCGCCCGGGTGCTTGAGCGAGACGAAGCCGTCGGCCGACATCTCCTCGGTGTAGCCGAAGTGCCGCTGGAGGAAGGCGGCGGAGACGGTGACGTCCTCGACGGTCAGGGAGACGGCGGTGGTGGTGATCTGCAAAGCGAGAACCCTCTCGTCGGCATCCATGGCAGAACGTGGCACCCGCGGTAGCTGTGGCAGCCGGGCGGTTACCCCGTACGCAGTACACTATACAGAGTACGGAGAAATGGGCCAGAGGAATGCCCGAAGGGGGCTCCCAGTGCGGGAGCCCCCTTCGGGCGGGCGGTGCGGTGCGGATCAGGTGCGGGTCAGTAGACGCAGGGGATGCCGCCGTCGGACTGGGCGTCGACGCCGGGGCCCTGCATCGGCAGGTTGGCCACCGGGTCGGCGGAGGAGCCGGCCGGGGCGGCGGGCTTGTCGGCGTCGACTCCGGTGAAGCCGGTGCCGAGGGTGACCACGACGCGGTCCGCGCCGACGGTGGCGGACGCGGCGGCGGTCACGCCGTATCGGGCGGCGATCTGGTCGGCGGCGTCCTTGGCGCCCTTGCCGTAGGTGACGGTGGTGGTCTTCGGCTTGGTGGCCGCCGAGCCGGTCCGGCCCTCCTTGAACCCCATCGCGACCAGGGCCTTGGACTCCGCGGCGGAGGAGACCCCGGTGGCCGAGGAGGCGTTGAAGACGTCCACGGTGACGGCCTTGGCGGCGGTCGGCGTGGGGGTGGGCGTCGGGGTCGGCGCGGGCTCGGCGGTCGAGCCCCCCTCCGGAGCCGGCGCGGGCGCGGCGTCGGCGTAGCCGAACAGCTGCTTGACGACCTTCTGGACCTTCGCCGGGGTCACCAGGTTGACGTCCTGGCCGTTGCGGCTGCCGAACCCGTCGAAGGTCAGGGTGTTGAACTCGACGTTCCCGCCGGTCAGCGCCGGGGCCTGCTGGGCGAAGTCGAGGATGTTCCACTCGTTGTCGATGACGAGGTCCTTCTGGATGACGCTCATCAGCTCCTGCATCTTGCCGAGGTCGCCGACGATGCCCTTCTGCTTCAGGTTGTGCACCACGGCGGAGATGAAGGCCTGCTGGCGGTGGGTGCGCGCGAAGTCGCCGGAGTTGCCGTCGGGGCCGTCGAGGTTGTGGCGCTGGCGGACGAAGGAGAGCGCCTGGGAGGCGTTGAGGGTGTTGATGCCCTTCTTGAAGTCCGCGCCGGAGCCCTGGCCCTCCATGGCCGGGTCCTTGGTGTCGTGGGTGAGGCAGACCTGGATCGGCTCGACCGCCTTGGCGATGTCGTAGAAGCCCATCAGGTTGACCTCGGCTATGTGGTCGATGGGCTGGTCGAGGAACTTCTGCACGGTGCGGATGGTCGCCGCGCGCCCGATGTCGCGGCCCGCCTTCTCCAGGGCGGCCCCCTTGAGCCCCTTGGCCCGCAGACCCGCGTCGGCCTTCTCCTTGGCCGCGCCGTAGGCCTCCTTGATCTTGGCCATGCCCAGTTGGGAGCCGTCGGCGTTGTAGGTCATGACGTAGTCGTCGCGCGGTATGGAGACCGCCTGCACCTTGCCGCCGTTCGCCGGGATGTGCAGCAGGATCAGCGAGTTGGTGTTGTAGCCGCCGATGTCGGAGCTGTGGCCGGCGTGCAGCTCGTCCTGGACGAACTGCGGGGGCAGGTCCGAGCCGTCCATGTTCTTGCGGCTGTCCAGGCCGATCAGCAGCAGGTTCACCGAGTTGTCGAGGTGCTTGGGGGCGTCCTTCTTCGTGTCGGCGATGACGTTGGAGGTGGTCATCCCGTCGGTGAGCTGCTTGTACTCGTACCAGACCACCCCGCTGGCGGCGAACACCGCCAGCCCGACGGTGCAGGCCACCACCCGGCCCGCGATCAGCAGCGGGGACCGGGTACGGGCCGGGGCCTGGGCGGACCTACGGGCGGCGGCGCGGCCGCCCTCCTGCTGCTCGCCGCGCCCGGCGCTCCCGGGGTCCGGCGTGTTCCCGGGGTCCGGCGTGTTCCGAGGGTTCCCGGCGTTTCCAGGGTGCTCAGCCACGGTGCCTCCTCCGGTCCCGGACCACCCGGACCACGATCACCAGGAGGGCCGCCGCGGCGGCCTCCGCCATCACGGGAAAGCCGTGCACCACCCATTTCGCCGTGCCGGTGGCCAACGCCTTGCCCCGGTAGAGCTCGCGGTTGGCCAGCAGCTCGGCGGCGGCCGTCACGCCCAGGACGACCAGCGGGGAGGCGGCGAGCACCCACCACCAGCCGCTGCGGGTGCTCAGCGCGGCGGCCAGGCCGGTGCCGAGCACCGCGGTCAGCGTGAACGCCAGCCCCATGCCCGGACCGGAGAGCTCGCTGATCGCCGCGCCCGCGATCGGCAGCCCGACCGCGGCCACCGCCGGAAGGGCGGGCCCGCCGGAGAAGGGGCGTTTCGGGCGGGCCGCGGGCCTGTCCGCCGCCCGCCGCCGTGAACCCTGGTCGGACGACCGTCCTCGCTGCCCCGCCACGCACTCACCCCCGGTGTCTTCCGTGTTCCGCGCGCCACGGTGGCGCCCGCGCCGGTTGCCCGTCCGTAAGTCCGTTCGTGGCGCTGCCAGTTCTGGACGTCTGTGCGGGCCGACCGGTTCCCGTGCGCGGTCGGATCGCCGCTGATCCGAGAAAGGTGCTTCCGGTTTTTCTCTACACGGGTGTAGAGATTCTATGCGGCACGGCAGGCGTGTTCGGTCGCGGGTCCGGGTCGGGCTCCGTCCGGCGGGCGGCGCAGATACACTGCACCGAGTAGTTTCATCGACGGGGTGAAGCAGTGGAGGAGTGGACCGTGGCAGCGACGGGCGGAGCGGGACGGCCGGAGAAGCGCAAGGCGATCACCCGGGCCGCGGTGGCGGTGTTCGGCCGCGAGGGGTACGTACGGGCCAGCATGGACGCGATCGCGGCAGAGGCCGGGGTGTCCAAGCGCACGGTCTACAACCACTTCCCCGACAAGGAGACCCTCTTCCTGTCGGTGGCGCTGCAGAACTCGGCGGAACTGACCGAGAAGATCCGGGACTTGATGGCGAAGTACCTCGACCGGGTGGTGGACCTGCGCCAGGACCTGGTCGACTTCGCGGTCGAGCGGGCGCACGCGGTGCTGTCCGCCGGGGACCACGGGGCGCTCGGCCGGGCGATTCGCGCCGAGGTCGCCAACATCCCGGCCGACGTCCTGGGGGCCTGGCTGGACGCCGGGCCGATCGCCTCGCTGCGCGGCCTCGCGGCGCACTTCGAGGCGCTCTCGGCGCGCGGGCTGCTCGCCGTCGAGGACGCCGGGCTGGCCGCCGAGCAGTACACGTTGCTGACCTTCCACCCGGTCGCCGACCGCTCCTTCTGGGGCGCCCTCCCGGTGCCGGACGAGGAGGTCCGGCGGATCGCGGCGGTCGGCGTCGACGCCTTCCTGCGGATCCACGGCGCCCCGACGGCGCCGCGCGGCTGACGAACCGGGGCCCCCGGGCGGGGACGGCGGTGCGCCGCCCCACCCGGGAGCCCGTACGGATCACTTCCAGTTGATGCCCTTGCCGAGGGTGTACGGGTCGCCCCAGTACTCGGCGCCCGCGACCTTCGAGGCCTCCGGGGACATCGCCACCGCGCAGGAGGTGGCCGACTGCCCGTTGGTGAAGCCCTTGGGCAGCGAGTCGCTCTTGCACTTCGGGAAGGAGCCGATGATCATCAGCTCCTGCGCCTCGGTGCCGTCCGCCAGCAGGCCCTTCATGTGGTTGACGCTGGTGAAGGACAGGTCGGTGGTGCCGGCGTTGGTGACCTTGTAGTGGATGTAGTACGGCACCAGCCCCTTGGCCTTGTCGCCCAGGTTGAGCGAGGTGAGGTCGGCCGGGTCGCCCTTCTCGATCGAGGTGACCGCGAGCGCGATGGTGCCCTTGGTGCTGCCCGAGCTGAACGGGATCGTGACGGCGTCGCCGACCTTGACCGTGGTCCCCGGCGCCGGGGTGGAGCCGGCCGGCGCGGGCGCGGCGGGCGTGCCGGACGCCGCGCCATCCGCCGGGGCGGAGGTCGGCGCGGCCGGGGTGATGGCGCCGCCGCTCGGCGACGGGGCCACGGTGCCCGGAGCGGTGGGCGCCGGCGGCGCGACCGGCGGGGTGGTCGCGGTGTCCGACGACGACGCGTCGTCGTTGCAGGCGGTCATGGTGAGCGCGCCGACCGCGGCCAGCGAGGCCAGCGCCAGGGCGCGGCGATTGCTGCGGATGGGCTTCATGAGACGTCCCCCGTCTTTGCGGACCACCGTCCGGCGGCCCTCCTGAGGGACGTTCATAGCGCAGCCCGCACCCTGGGGGCCACGACTTTGACGTCGTTTTGACCGGTCCGTGACGAGGCTCTCGCCCGTCCGTGACAAGGGATATCGAGTCGTGATCCGGGCGCGGGGCGGGGCCTGCGACTTTGATTCGATCATGTCCGTGCGATTCTGTCCGCCATGGTTCAGCAGCTGATCGACCAGGCTCGCCGACTGGTGGCCGACCGCTTCCCGGACGCGCTGTCCGCACTCCTGGCGGGCTCCGCCGCGACCGGGCGCGCCACCGCCACCAGTGACCTCGACCTCGCGGTGCTGGTCGCGGACGGCGGCGAGACCTACCGGGAGACCGTCCGCCACGAGGGCCGCGTGGTCGAGCTCTTCGTCCACACCGGGACGGGCCTCACCGAGCTGTTCGCCGTCGACGCGGCCTCCCGCCGCGCCGTCCTCCAGAGCATGTACGCCACCGGGCTGTTCCTGTCCGATCCGGACGGCCACGGCGCCCGCGCCCGCCAGCGTGCCGAGGCCGACCTGCGCCAGGGCCCGCCCGCCCTGGCCCCGGAGACCGTGGAGACCAGGCGTTACGGCCTGACCGACCTCCTCGACGACCTGGCGGACGCCGAGGGCGGCGGGATGACCGCCGGGGACACGGGGGGCGTCGCGGAGCGCCTGGCGATCGCCGGGGAGGTGCTGACCGTCGCCGCCGACCTGCTCTGCGACCACCGCCGCGCCTGGACCGGCGCCGGCAAGTGGCTGCCGCGCCGCCTCCGGGAGGCCGACCCCGCCCTCGGCCCGGCCCTGCTCGACGGCCACCTGCGCCTGTGCCGGGACGGCGACCCGCAGCCGCTGGCGCGGGCGGCCCGGCAGGTCCTCGACCTGGTCGGCGGCCCCCTCTCGGAGGGCTACCGGCGCACCTGGCACGGCACCATCGAGCGCACCGTCTAGGTGCTCACGAGGCGCTGAGCACCAGCTCGTTGTACGTCGCGACGGTGGTGAAGCCGAGCCGCTCGTACAGCCGGATCGCCGGGGCGTTGTCGGTGCGGACGTTGAGGCCCAGGTGGTCGGTGGTCGCGGCCAGCTGCCGGCACAGGGCGGTGACGCAGGCCCGGGCGAGGCCGCGCCCGCGGGCGGCCGGGTGGGTGGTCACGTTGCCGAGGACGGCGACCCGCTGCACCGGGGAGTGGACGTGCACCCCGGCCACCGCCAGCAGCCGCCCGTCCTCGCGGACGCCGGTGTAGCCGCCGCCCGCCAGCATCCGCGGATCGAACCAGGCCTCCGGGTAGGACTCGGCCAGCAGGGCGCGGACGGCGCCGAGGTCGTCCGCGGTCAACGGTTCGGCCTGGTGGTCGACGTCGGCGGGGAGGTCGTGGGTGAGGAGCATCCGGAGCAGCGGCGTCCGGCGCTCGACCGCGTAGTCGGGCGCGAGCGCCCGCTCGGCGCCGTCCGGCAGCCCGGCCATGAAGCGGCGCGGCAGGAACGGCCGCAGGTCGCCCAGCAGCGCCTCCAGCGGCGGGACGTCGGCGGGCCGGGCGAAGGCGAGCAGCACGGGGGTGTCGCCGCCGCTGAAGAGCAGCGCGACCGGGCCGTCCTCGGCGGAGGCGGTGTACCAGGCGGTGTTGTGCCAAGTGGGCTCGTCCAGGTCGCCGAGTTCGAAGAGGTGCAGCGCCGGATCGGTGCGGAACCGGGCGGCGAGCGCGGCCCGGTCGTGCAGGCTGATGAGGGACACGCGCTCGAGGATAGGCCCGGTCCGCCGGTCGGCGCCGACCGGCGGACCGCGCCCGGTGGCGGGCTCAGAGCGTCCAGCGCTGCGCCGGGTCGGCGTGGTCGCGCCGGGCCAGGGTGAGCGGGGAGCCTGGGGCGGCGGCGGTGAGGAAGAGGTCGCCGTCGTCGGCGCGCAGGGTCCGGATCCGCAGCCAGTCGCCCCCGACGACCTCCAGGCACCAGCGCCGTTCGGGCCGGCCGTTCGGGCCGTCCAGGTCGGCGAGCGAGGTCAGACGGGTGGTGTGGTCGTAGTGCAGGACCAGGGCCTGGCCGGGGGCGTACTTCCCCCGGGTCAGCTGGGTCTCCAGCACCCAGCCGCCGTCCACGGCCCAGAAGACCCAGCCCTGGCTGGTGCTGCCGTTGCGCTCCCGGGACTGGACCGGGGAGCCCCGGTCGGTGTGGCCGGGGTGCAGGTCGGCGACCGTTCCGTTCGCCGACCGGAGCGTCCACAGCTGGCCGTTCCGTACGAGCGTGGGCATCTGGCGGGCCTCCCATCCGTGGTGGTTCCCCGGGCCGGCGACCGTTGCGGCCGCCGGCCCGGGGCCTGACGGGGAACACGCTCCCGGAGCGCGGTAGACGGTCCGTCAACGCGCGTAGCCCGCAGTGCCGTTGACCTCGCGTCTACCGCTCCAGCAGTGCCCTGACCTGCGCCGCCTCCCCGGCGAGCCCCAGCCGCTCGTACACCTCCAGGGAGTCCGCCAGGCAGGCGCGGGCCTGGCGGGGCCGGCCGAGGCCGGTGAGGGCGGTGCCGAGGGTGCGCAGCAGGGCGGCTTCCAGGGCGGCGCTGGTTCTGCGGGCGAGGGGGAGGACGGCTTCGGCGCCGTCGACGGCGAGCAGCCAGCGGCCGGCTTCGGCGTGGATGCGGGCGGCCAGGTCGCCGGCCGCGGCGGCGAAGACGGTGACCTGCAGGGCGGCGAACTCGTCGCGGGCGCCGACGGCGTGGTCGAGCGCCGCCTCCGGGCCGCCGCACAGCCGTAGCACCCGGGCGAGGTAGTAGCGGCCGATCGCGGCGGAGACCGGTCCGGAGCCGCTCATCAGGCGGGCGCTGCGTTCGGCGGCGTCCCGGGCCTCGTCGAGGCGCCCGGTCTGGGCGGCGCTGAACGCGAACTCGCCGAGCGCGCTGCCCTCGGCGCGCTGCGCGCCGAGGCGGTGGAACAGGTCGGCGGCGCGGCCGGCGTGTTCGGCGGCCTCGGCGTAGCGGCCGTGCGTGCGGGCGTTGCTGCCGAGGGTGATCAGGGCCTTGGCGAGCACGCGTTCGGTCCGTTCGTCCCGGTCCGACAGGGCGACGGCCCGGCGGATCTCCTCCTCGGACTCGGCGTGGCGGTTGATGTGCCAGAGCATGCTGCCGCGCAGGTAGCGGGCGAGGGCGAGTGGTCCGTGCTCGCCGCGGGCTTCGGCTTGCCGCGCGATGAGTCCGGCGAGTTCGACGATGACGCCGGTCTGGGTGCGCTCCGGGAGCACGGCGCCCATCCGGTCGGCGAGTTCGGCGGCGCGGTCGAGCGGCAGGGCCGGGTCGTCGCAGCCGAGCGCGATGACGGCGGCGTGCACCTCGGCCTGGTCGCGCATCCAGCGGACGGCTTCCGCGCCGTCCGGGAGGGCGCGCCCGGGGCAGGCCACGGGGGCGCCGAGCAGGCTGAGTTCGGCAGGTTCGGCCCGGCGGGAAGCGGCGCGTCGGCGTTGGCGGTGCACGTCGCGCACGTCGTCCAGGACGCCTTTCCCGACGGTCAGCTGTACGCGGGCGGTGGCGAGGCCGACGCGGTGCTCGCGGGGTTCCTGCGCGCGCGCTGGGGGAAAAGCCGGCGGCGGGGGCCGGTGTCGACGAGCTCGGCGTGCGCTACCGCGAGGTGCTCACCGGGCGGCGCGTGCTGGTGCTGCTGGACGGGGTGGCCGATCCGCGGCCGCTGCTGCCCGAGACGGCGGGCTGCGCGGTCGTGGTGGCGGGCGCGGAACCGGGCGTGCTGCCCGGGAGCGCCGTACGGCTGACGGTGGGACCGCTGGAGCCGTACGACACCCACGAGCTGCTGGCCCGGATCGTGGGCACGGAGAGGATCCGGCAGGAGCCGGACGCGGCGGCGGAGGTGGCCGCCCTCTGCGGCCACCTGCCGGTCCTGTTGCGGACGGCGGCGGACCGGCTCGCGGCCCGGCAGCGCTGGTCGGTGGCCGACCTGGTCAGGTGGCTCACCGAGCGGGGGTGAGGGGCCGGGGGCCGGGGCGGCGGCGGTTTAGTACGGGTCCGAGCTACGGAGCTGGTGCGACCAGGCGCCCTCAGTGGCGCCCGAGAAGTCGATCTCGAGTCCGCCGCGGTCCGAGACCGACACGGAGACCCTCTCGCTGGGGTCGGCCTTGAAAGTGTTGCTGGCCCAGCAGACGCGGTTGTAGGCGCCGTAGACGACGAAGTTACCGTCGCCCTGCATGATCGCCTTGGTGCCGCAGCCCAAGGTCCCCTTGGCGACCCACACCGGATTGGCGGGCCCGAACGGGGGGACCCGATAGAGGACGAGGTTGCCGTCGCCCTGCATGATCAGCTGGGTGTCGCCCTCGTTGAGGCGATCGCCCGGGTAGAGCACTCCGGGCTCCCTCAAACTCGAGCCGTACCAGGTGTCGGCCTGCGCGGTCCCCGCCGACACCATCGTCCCGACCAGCGCCAGCACACCGGCCGTCATCCCGACGGCCATGTGCCGCAGCGTCCTCGTCGCCTTCATGTCCCCGTGCTACCTCTCTCGAGCGCGGCGCCCGCCATCGCGTCGGGCGCCCTGTGGTGAGGATCTTGCCGAGAGGCGATAGACAAACGATGAACGCCGCGTTGAGGCACGAGCGGCCGGCGGTAGGCGGGGGTCCGCGTGGGGGCTGGGTGAGGCCTGGGCAGGGGCGTTTGGCGTGGGCGCAGAGTAGGAGTAGTGTTCTCTAGTCGCTCGGCAGGGAGCACCGGACACGCATCGGCGCGGACGGTCCCGGGGCGGCCAATCCTCTGAAACACCACTTCCCAGGTTCGGGCTGGG